>NZ_JBFBGW010000012.1:0-128361 GCF_040684895.1 Paenarthrobacter sp. NPDC089322 | reverse complement strand
GCTTCCTCACGAAACACGGCATCATATTTTCTTCTGGGCGTGGACATCTGAAACGAATCTCCCATCAAGCTGTCTCAGAAAACCATACGACCGCAGTGTTTGGTGAGAGAGGGTTGCCGGGGAGGGGGTGTTTGGTGAGAGAGGGTTGCCGGGGAGGGGGTGTTTGGTGAGAGAGGGTGCCGGGGAGGGGGGTGTTTGGTGAGAGAGGGTGCTAGCCTTCGGAGCGCAGCTCGGGCTCTTTCTGCAACCCCGTCAGCCCGTTCCACGCCAGGTTCACCAAGTGCGCGGCCACGGCACGTTTATCCGGCTCGCGTGTATCCAGCCACCATTGACCAGTCATGGCGACCATGCCCACGAGCATCTGGGCGTACATGGCTCCGTCGGCTGCACTGAAGCCGCGACGGGCGAATTCGTCGGAGAGCAGGTGTTCCACTCGGGCCGTGACGTGGGAGAGCAGAGTCGAGAAGGCGCCTTCGGGTTGTGAGGGCGGCGCGTCACGCATAAGAATCCGGAAACCGTCGGTGCGGTCTTCGATGTAGCCGAGCAAGGCCAGGGCTGCCCTTTCCACGAGGACGCGGGGCTTGGCCTCGGTACTCAGGGCCTCGGTGATGGAGTCCAGCAAAATCCGGAATTCGGCGTCGACGACCTGCCTGTACAGACCTTCCTTGGAACCGAAGTGCTCGTAGATCACCGGCTTGGACACGCCGGCCGTTGCCGCAATTTCCTCGATGGTGCTGCCATCCAGGCCCTTGGCCGCGAAGAGCGCCCGCCCGATGCCGATCAGCTGGGAGCGCCGCTGTTGTCCGGTCATCCTCGCCCGCACTGCCGGAACGTTCGGTCGGTGCTCCAGCGATCCGGAGGCACTTGCCTGCCGGGGGAGTTCAGTGCGCTTGCTCACGTGTCCATCATGCCCTAACAGCCGCTTCGGCCGGTCCGGGACAGGCCCGACCGGGCAATTGGCGACCGGCAAACAGCCCTCAAGTCGCGCAGCACGCAATGGTCATGGCAAACTAGTTTCTTGTGTGTGCATCCCGGTGACCCGGGAGCCCTCCAGGCCCTGCCGCCTGGCGGTCTGAAGCATGCACGGTCCGCTCTGGTGTAACGGCAGCACCCCGGCCTTTGGAGCCGTGGAGTATAGGTTCGAATCCTATGGGCGGAACGGTCGGAAAATGCGCTCCACCCTGTACCTGGAACGGCTTGAACGGTGCCCGGGTCCAACGTCGGGATGGCAGCTTTCCGAAACCGGGTTAACCGGGACAGAACGAGCAAGGAGAGCCAGTACGTGAGCCCCGAATCCACCGGTCCCGCAGCGGTCATCGTTCTGGCTGCAGGCGCCGGAACGCGCATGAAGTCGCGGACTCCCAAGATTCTCCACGAAATCGGCGGTCGCTCCATGGTGGGCCACGCTCTCCTCGCGGCACGCTCCATCAATCCGGAAAAGCTCGCACTCGTCGTTCGCCATGAGCGCGACCGCGTAGCGGAACACGTATCGGCTGCGGACCCCGAAGCACTCATTGTTGACCAGGACGAGATTCCCGGCACCGGTCGCGCGGTTGAGGTTGCCCTGAAGGCCCTTGACGCCGGTGCGGAGCTGGCGGGCACTGTTGTGGTCACCTACGGCGACGTGCCGCTGCTGACGGGCGAATTGCTCGCCGAACTGGTTTCCACGCACGAATCGGAGCGGAACGCCGTGACCGTGCTGACCGCAGTCCTAGACGATGCCACCGGTTACGGTCGCATCCTGCGCGCTGAGGACGGTACCGTGACGGGCATCCGTGAGCACAAGGATGCAACCGAGGAAGAGCGCAGCATCCGCGAGATCAACTCCGGCATTTACGCGTTCGACGCCGCAGTGCTCCGCAAGGCTTTGGAAAGCGTCACCACTGACAACGCCCAGGGCGAGATGTACCTCACGGACGTCCTCGGGTTGGCGCGCGACGCAGGCGGCCGGGTTGCCGCCGTCGTCACCGAAGACCGCTGGCAGGTTGAAGGCGCGAACGACCGCATCCAGCTTTCGGCGCTTGGCGCCGAACACAACCGCCGCATCATCGAATCCTGGATGCGCGCAGGGGTCACGGTGGTGGATCCGTCCACCACGTGGATCGACTCCACCGTGACGCTGGACGAAGACGTCCGCCTGCTGCCCAACACGCAACTCCACGGGACGACGACAGTGGCGAGGGACGCCGTCGTGGGCCCCGATACGACGCTGACCGACGTCAACGTCGGCGAGGGTGCCAAGGTGATCCGCACCCACGGCTCCGGCTCCACCATTGGCGCGAACGCAAGCGTTGGCCCCTTCACTTACCTCCGGCCAGGCACTGTGCTGGGGGAGACGGGCAAGATCGGCGCGTTCTACGAAACCAAAAATGTGACCATCGGCCGTGGCTCCAAGCTTTCCCACCTCGGCTACGCCGGCGATGCCGAGATCGGCGAGGATACCAACATCGGTTGCGGCAACATCACTGCCAACTACGACGGCGAGAAGAAGCACCGTACGGTCATTGGCTCGGGTGTCCGCACAGGTTCCAACACGGTTTTCGTGGCCCCCGTGACTGTGGGCGATGGTGCCTACAGCGGCGCAGGAGCCGTTATCCGCAAGGACGTTCCTCCGGGCGCCCTCGCCGTCAGCCTCGCCGCGCAGCGCAATGCGGAAGGCTGGGTGTTGGCAAACCGCCAGGGCACGGCCTCCGCGCTGCTGGCCCAGGCCGCGCTGACCCCCGCCTCCCCATCCTCACAATCTCCAGCAACCACAGAAGAGGGCAATCAGGCATGAGCGAAATTACCGCACACGGCGAGAAGAAACTGGTTCTCGCCGCCGGAAGGGCGCATCCGGAGCTGGCGCAGGAAATCGCTAAGGAACTGGAAACGGAACTTCTGCCTATCGATGCCTACGACTTCGCCAACGGTGAGATCTACGTCCGCTCTGCCGAGAGTGTCCGCGGCACCGACGCCTTCGTGATCCAGGCCCACCCGGCACCCCTGAACAACTGGCTCATGGAGCAGTTGATCATGATCGACTCCCTCAAGCGCGCCTCCGCCAAACGGATCACCGTGGTGTCGCCGTTCTACCCGTACTCCCGCCAGGACAAGAAGGGCCGTGGCCGCGAGCCCATCTCCGCCCGCCTGGTAGCGGACCTGTACCGGACTGCCGGTGCGGACCGCATTATGTCCGTTGACCTGCACACCTCGCAGATCCAGGGCTTCTTCGACGGCCCCGTGGACCACCTGATGGCGATCCCGCTGCTGGCAGACTACATCCGCACCAAGGTGGACTCCGAGAACATCACGGTTGTCTCGCCTGACACCGGCCGCGTCCGCGTGGCCGAGCAGTGGGCTGAGCGACTGGGCGGTGCGCCGCTGGCTTTCGTGCACAAGAGCCGCGACCTGACCGTTCCCAACCAGGCCGTTTCCAAGACGGTGGTGGGCCAGGTCGAGGGTCGCACGTGCGTGCTGATCGACGACATGATCGACACCGGTGGAACCATCTCGGGCGCTGTCCAGGTGTTGAAGAACGCCGGCGCCAAGGACGTCATTATCGCCTGCACCCATGCCGTGTTCTCGGACCCTGCAGCCCAGCGCCTTGCCGAGTCCGGCGCCCGCGAAGTGGTGGTCACCAACACGCTTCCGATCCCGGCCGAGAAGCGCTTCCCGCAGTTGACCGTGCTGTCCATCGCACCGCTGATTGCGCGCGCCATCCGTGAAGTGTTCGACGACGGTTCGGTCACCAGCCTCTTCGACGGCAAGGCCTGATCAGGGGTACTGATTCCGCGGGCCGCCCGCCGCCTTCGGGCGTGCGGGTGGCCCGTTTTCAGTTTGCGGGCGGTCCGCTGCTAAACTCTTGGGGATACCTTGGCGAGGGAGAGCACTTCCGGGTCGCAGATGCGAATCCGAGCGGGTCTCCGTTATCGACTGGGTCTGTAACCTCCTTCGACAAAGGCGGGCCGGCAGTTCAGCCGGACTCCCGCGGGCGTGGAAGGTCACTCCAGACCTCCGCCCTTGCTGATCACCCCGGCTGCCACGCGGCAGCGCACCAGTAATCAAGGAGTACACATGTCTGAGCAGAAGCTCGCAGCAGAACTGCGCACCGAATTCGGCAAGGGCTACGCCCGCCGTGCCCGCGTCGCAGGCCGCATCCCCGCCGTCATCTACGGCCACGGCGCAGAGCCCGTCCACGTAACCCTCCCGGGCCGCGAAACCACCCTGGCAGTCCGTGTTGCCAACGCCCTGCTTAACCTGGACATCAACGGTGAAGCACACCTCACCATCGTCAAGGACATCCAGCGCAACGCCATCAAGCAGACCATCGAGCACATGGACCTGCTGACCGTCCGCCAGGGCGAGAAGGTCACGGTTGACGTTCCCGTCCACGTCGTTGGCGAAGTTGCACCGGGTGCCGTTGCCAACCAGGAAGCCGTCACGATCTCCGTCGAGGCCGAGGCAACCCACCTGCCCACCGCCCTCGAGGTCAACATCGAAGGCCGTGAAGCCGGTGCCCACGTGCACGCTTCCGACGTCGTCCTCCCCAAGGGCGTCAGCCTCCTGACCGAAGCCGACACCCTTGTGGTCAACATCTCCGAGGTCGCCGCTGCCGGCGCCGGTGAAGAAGCCGAAGGCGAAGAAGCTCCTGCAGCAGAAGCAGCCGCCGAGTAGTCTGCGACTGCCTAAGGCTTGAGCCTTTGAGTGGCCGGGTCCCTGCGGGGTCCCGGCCACTTTCCTTTACCCCTGACGAATTTCCTAGGATGAATCCATGACAGACACTTGGCTGATCGTCGGCCTCGGCAACCCCGGCAGTGAGTACAGCAACAACCGGCACAATGTTGGCCAGATGGTGCTGGATGAACTCGCCTCGCGAATGGGTGGGAAGTTCAAGGCGCATAAAGCCCGGGCGCAGGTGGTGGAGGGGCGGCTGGGAATCGGCGGTCCCCGCGTCGTGCTGGCCAAACCCATGAGCTACATGAACGTTTCGGGTGGTCCTGTTGCCGCCCTCAGCAAGTTCTTCGACATCGCTCCGGACCACGTCATTGCCGTGCACGACGAGATCGACATTCCCTTCAACACCATCAAGCTCAAAATCGGCGGTGGGGAGGGCGGCCATAACGGACTGCGGGACATCTCGAAAGCGCTGGCAACCAAGGATTACTTGCGGGTCCGGGTGGGTGTGGGCCGCCCGCCGGGACGCATGGAAACAGCCGACTTCGTGCTCCGCGATTTTGCAACCGCCGAGAAGAAAGAGCTGCCTTTCCTGCTGGACGAGGCAGCCGACGCTGTTGAGCTGCTCATGAACGAGGGACTCCTGGCGGCGCAGCAGAAGCACCATGCCGCAAGAACTTGAGCAAATCTTGAGTAAAGCCTGATCAAAGCCTGACGGTCTTGGCGACCCTAAGACCTACACACTGCAGGCGGCCGGAGGTAGTGTGCATGGTACGCAGGAAAGCGGTGGGGGACTGTCGCGAATGTGTAGCTAAGGATGCGAATGTCGGCGGAGTTGCTAAACAGGAGCGGGGGAGGCGCAGCAAGGGCTGCGGCTCCTGACCTTATGGGCGGGACATCCGACAGGCAGACGTGGTCACTCCTGGCCCGAAGCCATGATTTGTCCCGCGCAACCAAGCACCTCGAATCCGTCGATTCCTATGGCGTGGTCCTCACAGGCGAGCGCGGGATCGGCAAATCCGGCCTTGCCCGCGCTGTTGTCTCCTCCTTGGGGCACAAGGTCCACAGCCTCCAATTGCGCACGACCGTTGCAAGCGGCCAAACGCCCTACGGCTGCCTGGGATTCCTGTTGGCCAGGCTGCCTTCCGAAGCGGTCAGCACACCCACTGGCATCCTGCACTCCGTCACGTCCCTGATCCGCAAGGAGGCCGGGGGACGCGAGACGGTGTTCATCGTGGACAACGCAGGGGGCATGGACCCCATGAGCACGGGCGTCCTGTTGAACCTCATGTCCACTGGCACGGCCAAGGTCATCGCCACTGCGCAGCGTGCCAGCGACCTGCCTGCTGACTTTCACCGGCTGGTCCTTGAGGGGCAGCTCGGCGAGGTCCACCTCAATACGCTGACCGAGGGGCAGACCAAGCAAGTCCTCGGATCGGTGCTTGGCCATTACGTCTCTTCAACCTTGGTGGGTTCGCTGCATTCGGCCGTGGGCGGCAATCCCATGCTCCTGCACGCCCTCTTGGATGAGCAGAGACATTCAGGCAATCTGGTCCTCAACGACTCCGTCTGGACGCTACGGGATCGGATCAAGCTTGAGGGCGCCACGGTAGTGGAGGACTTTGTCCGCTCCAGGCTGGCGCGCGAAGCGCAAGCCAACAGGACCGTCGTCGAGATTCTTGCTTGCGCCCAGCGCGCCACCCTCGTGGACCTTGCCGCCATCTTCGGCGCGGAGGTCCTTGTTGAGATGGAAGAGTCCGGACTGCTCACAGTCGACCGGTCCGGTGAACACTGGGTCTCCCTCCGCGATCCGTACGTGGGCGAGGTGGTACGCGGGTGGCTGAGCACCCGACGGCGGCGCGAGCTGCGCCTGATGCTTCTGGGTCCCAAGGAACCCGAGCTGAACGGACTGGCACCACGGGACCTGCTGAGTTACGCCGCCTGGATGCATGCCTGCGAGGACGAGCCGGCGCCGTCTCCTGCGCATGCCCTTGCAGCGGGACGCGCCGCGCTGGATGATTACGACCCCAACTTCGCCATCCAGTGCACGTTGTCGCTGGACCCCAAAGATCCGGAATGGGTTCCCGGGCAACGTTTGAAGGCTGCTGCCTATCTCATGCTGGACCTGCCGCTCCACGCCGCACAGGCGCTGGATGAAGTTTCGGACGAGCGCCTTGCGGCGACCGATCCCTTGGAGTTCGCCGAAATGACTGCGGCAAAGTGCCAGGCGATGACGTGGATTGACGGCCGCTCGGGCATGGTTCCAGGAGTCATTGCCGCCGGCCATGCTGCACTGGACGTGATGGCGTCGGACCCGGAGCGCATCCTGGACGACGCCGTGATGCTCCGGGCCCGGAACCGGCTGAACCTGTGCAGCTACGAGTACCAGACGTACATGGGCGAGTACACAGCCATGATTGACGCCCTGGAAGAGGAACTGGCCAAGGACCCCGACGAAGACCATGAGCACTGGCTCAAATCGTCCTTCTATCTCATCGAGGCCCGCTGCATCATGGGCCGGGAACTGGACGCGCAGCAACTGGCGCGCACTATCTCCCGGCAATTGGGGACGACGGACAGGCCCGCGCACCTGCAAGAGGCCTTTGCCCGGCACGCCTACCTGGTCCTCCTGCTGTCAGGGCAATGGCGCAAGTGCATCGAGCTCATGCGGCGCACACCGTCCACGCCGTCGCGGCTCCAGTACCGGGGTGCCATCACGGAGCTTGGTGTCGGCCTGGCTTACGCGTATGCGGGCAAGCCGTCCTGCGCGATCGAACCGCTGCGTTCGGCCGTCGCACAGCTTGAACTCCGCCCTGCCATGAACATGGCCAAGGTTGCCTACGCGGCGACGGCCTTTGCCTACGCCCAGCTGGGAAACTCGCTGGAAGCCGGACGGTATTTGGACCTGTACCGGACGTGCAGGGGGGTGGGAACGTTCTTCTCCGAGTCCGTTGCGGAGTTCTGTGCGGAAATGGCCGGGCGTTGGATGGGAGATCCGGACGTCAAGCAGCGCCTTTTGGTGCGGGTCCATCAGGATGTCGCCAATAAGCGGTTTACCACCGCCGGCATCTGCCTCTTCGGCGCCACGGTGGAGGGGACCGACGCCGAGTACCGCTTGCTGGAAGAAATTGCAGGAAACCGCCAGGGACCCTTGGCTCAGATTTCCGGTGACCTTGCACGTGGATCCCTGGCAAAGAGTTCACGCTCCCTCCTTGCCGCTGCCGATGCCGCTGCCGCCCTGGACCTGCTGGTGGTGGAAGCCCGGTGTGTTGCGATGGCTCTTGATTTTGCCCGGGACGCCGGTGAAACAACTGCAGCCAGGACAGCCCAGCTTAGACTCGAACGTCTGGAACAATCAGTGTCGGCACTGCCGATTCAACCACGCAGCGACGCGCCGGTCTTGACCGAGCGTGAACGGCAAATTGCCAAACTTGCCGGAAAGGGTGTCAGCAACCGTGAAATCGCAATGGATATTGGGGTGTCTGTGCGTACTGTGGAAGGCCACCTCTACCAGGTATTTACCAAGCTCGGTGTTTCGTCGCGAGGCGAACTCAATGGTCTCCTGTGAACCGGAAACCATAACTGCAGTCCATGGGGTTCGGGGTGCCCATGCAGGCTGAGCACCTTGTGGGCCGGGAAGCCGAGCTGGACCTGGCCACGGAAATATTGCGGCAGGAAGGTGCGGGCGCTGTTCTGCTCATCGCTGACCCCGGTGTGGGGAAGACAGCCCTGGCTGCTGAGATTGCCGCCCGCCTCGCCGGCGAAATGGTGGTGATGCGGGTTCACGGCAGCCCCGCGCTGTCTGCTGTGCCCTTTGGTGTCCTTGCGCCGTACTTGCTGGACCTGCCCGTGGAGCAGGCCACCTCCCCGGTGGCCATCCTTCGGGAATTTTGGTCCCAGTTTGAAAAACGGCGGGGAGGCGAGGGCGCGCGGCTGCTGCTGGTTGTTGACGACGCCCATGACCTGGATGAGGGAAGTACGCAGATCCTGGCTGAGCTGGTGACGGCGGGCTGGGCGCGGCTTGTGGCGACAAGCAGGCCCCGTCCGGGGCTCCCTGCTGCCTTGCTGCAGCTCTGGTACGACGGCTTGGCGGAGCGCCTTGAACTGCACCCGCTGGACAAGGAAACAGCCACAGAGCTCGCCGAGAAGACACTCGGCGGAACTGTCATGGCCAGCACGGCTGACGTGCTGCACTCCATGTCCGAGGGCAACCCCCTGTTGCTGCGCTGCCTCTTGGAGGATTCCAAGGCTGAAGGAAACCTTGTCCGACGCAACGGTGTCTGGTTTCTCACCCGTGCCCTGTCAGGGAGCGGTGAAGGCCTGGCCGAGGTGGTCCGTAACAAGGTCCTGAGGACAAGCGACGCCGAACGGGAGGCAATGTATGTCATTGCCTTGTCCGAACCGGTCCCTGCCGCCGCCTTGGATGCGTTGGTGGGCAGGGATACCGTACGGTCCTTGATGGACAGCCGGCTGGTGCTCTCCACCAACGGTCCGGGGAGCCCGCTCAAGATGTGGCATCCGATGTACGGGGAGGCCCTGAGGCAGATCGTATCGCCGGCCCGCAGCCTCCAGATCCGTCACCGCATGGTGCAGCATCTGCTGGCAGAGCCGGCCACAGCTGACGGGCTGCTCCGTATGGTGAGCTGGGCTCTGGACTGTGGTGCCGACGTCGACGATGAACAACTGCTGCAGGCAGCATTCCTGGCAGCCAAACTGCTGCAGAATCCGCTCGCCATGGCGGCGGCAGCCAAGGTGCGTTCGGAGGCGTTGCGGCCGCGGGCCCGTGCCGTGATGGCCATGGTCAACTACAACGACGGCGACTACCGCAGGGCCGCAGCGCTGCTGGAGGAGGGTGCCGGGTTCCTGGACGTCGATCCGTCCGGGCCGTTGGGTGCCGGGCTGCTGTGGGCGGCGGCGAGGGCGGGCATGGGCGACACCTCGGAAAACATTGTTGCCGATGCCCGGGCAGCGGCTGAAAGGCTTGCCTCAGGGCAGCCGGCCGAAAGTCCCGTGATTCGGCAGATCCGCCGGCACACCTTCGCGCTGGAACTGGCAGCCTTGGCCAATGACGGCCACTACGAAGACCTTGGAAAAGGACTTGAGGCGTTCGAGGAGAGCCTTCCAAGGGACGAGCCTGACTTCGTCATGAACCAGCTGTTCCTGCTTGCCATGCAGTGCGAACTTCTCACCGTGGAAGGGCAGGCAGTCCAGGCGCTGGAAAAGGGCCGGGAAGCGCTGGTGCTGCTGGATGAACACCATGACGACCTTCTGTACTTCAGCGATTTCATCCTGGTGCGCTACGCCCTGGCTGCGTTGGAATCGGGGGAGTGGGCCGCTGCGGAAACCGCCCTGAACCGTTACGCCGCGAGTTCGGCCATGGGCTTGATCACGTTCGGTGGTGACATCCAAGCGCTCAAGGGACTGTCACTGCTTCGCCAAGGCCGTTTGGAGCATGCCGGCGCGTTGCTGACACCCGCCGTGGAAGCCCTGCGGGTGAAGGATCCGCAGCGTTTGCGTCGTCTTGGCAACGCGCTCGCATTCTACGCAGCCGCAAGGTCCGGCAATACCGCGCTCGCGGAACGGTTGGCGGGAGAGGTCGATGCCGCAGCAGCCGGCGGCGCGTACGTCGAAGCGCTGGCGGATCTTTTCACCCTTGCTGGCAGGGAACACCTGAACAAGGGCTCAGGATTGGACCAGCTCCGGGCCATGCCTGATTCGGGCCCCATGCATCGACTCCCTGGGGTCCTGCTGCAAAATCTGGTCCTCAGGGCCGAGCTAGGCGACCAACAGGCCATGCAGGACATAGAGGTTACCGCCGCGTCGATGGCCGGGGCCTGGGCAACCGGCTGGCAATCGCTTGCGTCGGCTCAATTGGGTGGCGTGGGCGACGACTTCGTCAATGCCGGCAACCTGCTGGCGGCCGGAGGAATGCCCGGACCGGCTGCTGTGGCCTTTGATAAGGCCGCAGTCGCCTTTGATGCCGAGGGAAAGCGGCCGGAGGCCCGGCAGGCCGCGGTGCTGCGTGACGTCAGCGAAGCCAGCCTGGGTGATGCCGTGGTTCACGACCCCCACACGGAAGTGGACCGCTCCGTACCGCTGACCCGCCGCGAGCAGGACATCGTGGCATTGGCTGTGTCCGGACTGACTGACCGCCAAATCGCGGAGAAGCTCATGGTCTCCGTACGGACCGTGGAAGGTCATCTGTACCGCAGCTATGCCAAGCTGGGCATCCGCCGCCGGGAAGATCTTGGAGCTGCGGTCCGCAATTGAGGCCACCGGCCGTGAGTACCCTTTTGTAGCACATGTGTGCCACTTGGTTCTGTCATGCCCAAGGAATACCACCAATCAATGGAGTAACGCGCTGCCAAGGCGTGTCCGGACCAAGTAGTGGCCCCTGGAGGGACTGAGTACAACAGAGTATCGGGGCCCAAAAAGCCCTCAGCTAATCGAGTACCAACTACTGGTGTTCTCATTTCCGCCGCGCGGTTAACTGATCTTGGAAGAACGGTTAGCCCCAAGCATCGCCGGGATTCCAAGTCGCAACACCCGCATCGGTGGTCTCTTTGAGCCGATGCTCCGGCCGCCGAAGGGCGGTCCGGCCCTGGACGAAGCCGGCGGCGACAGAGTCTTCTGAGACCGAGACTCTCCCCCCAGCCGTCGCCGGCTTCTAGGCCAGGGATCCCGCAATCGCGGACCACCAAACCTTCCCGGAACATGGGACTGCTGCAATTGGAGTGTGCATGCTGCCGGACCCCTGGCTGGACGAAGAGATCGTCTCAGCCGGGCTGAGGCCACCAGCATTCCCGGACCACACACAGCTTCTGAACCTTATCCTTTCCGCCGTTCCGTCAGCGTCGACCAACGGCATCGTCGTAGCAGGCGAACGGGGATCCGGAAAAAGCCACCTCCTGCTCGCCATTAAGGCAGGCCTGCATCCCTCCCTGGACGTGCGTACGTTCACGGGAAAGCCGGAACTTGAGTCAACCCGTTACGGCGCTCTCGAGGCCGGTGCCGAAGCGCCCGTTGAACAAGTTGCCATGCCCGAACTCCACGTCCTCCGGGCACTTACGGACTCCCTGGGCCCTGCCGAATACCTGTACACGCCTCCGCCGGCAAGGCGGCGAGGCAGGCGGCGTGTTGAACCCTTGCGCCGCCGCCCGCTGGTCCTGTTGGTTGACGACATCCACTTTGTGGATCCGGCTTCCCTCGCTGTCCTGTTGCAACTGCTCCCGGGATTCGGAGCCACGTTGGTGGCCACCGCAGACAGCCGCCGTCCGCTCCCTGAAGACCTTTACCACTTGTGGCACGACGGCTTCCTGGAGCAGTACCTGTTGCCTCCCTTCACGTTCAACGAAGCCCACAGTGTGTGTGAAGAGGTCCTTGGCGGCAAGGTCCAGCGACGGGCCAGCGGACTGCTGGCAGCCATGAGCGGGTTCAACGTGGGGTTGCTGTGCTTGGCACTTGAAGACGCGCGCCGAGCGCACCTTCTAGTACGCCATGACGGTTTCTGGACGATCGACGCGCGGGCGCACTGCACTTGGCCGCGCGTGGTTGAGCACATCGGCGCCGAGAATGCCTTGCGACCTTCCGAGGAACGGCAGGCGTTGGAACTTGTCGCCCTGGGAGAGCCGGTGGCGCTGGACATCGTGGAGCGGCGTTGCGGCCAGAAAGCCGTGGAAAGCCTCCTCTCCGCGCGGGACCTCCGGCTTCTGCCGGGTCGGCCACCGCTGGTCCGCACGAGTTCGTGGCTGAGGGGCGAGGGCACGCGGTTGTCCGTGCCCCGCCAGAAGAGTACCGCGTTGCGGCTGGCCGTCGAGGAGCCGGCGCTTTCCAAGGAAACGGCGCCGGCCATGCTGCGGTGGATGACCTGGAGCCTGGACTCCGGGCTGAGTTTGTCCGACGAACTGATCCTGGCCGCGGCTCCCGCCGCTGACAGGCCATCAACTGCCGAGCTGGCAGTGCGGGCGGCGGCAGCGGTCAAAGATCCCGGGCATTTGGGCGAAGCGCGGCTGCTGAAGGCACGGGCGCTGGTCGCCGAAGGCCGGCTCAAAGCGGCAACACCGGAGTTGCAGGCCTTGACCGCAAGCGAATTGCCGGCGGAAGTGCAGGAGGACGCTGGGCACCGGTTGATGGCTTTGGGCCTTTTGGGCGCCGTCTCCGACCCCGGTCTGCAGCTCGGTATTGCCGGTCTCCGGGGCGGCGTTGAGCCTGCCGATCCCGCCGAACGGGTGATATGGAATGTCCGGCAAGCCGAGCTGCTCCTGCTCTCCGGTGCGGCACCGGCTGCGCTGGCGAGGTCGTCCGCCGCGATGTCGGCGATCTCCGCAGACCCGGCTTTGGAAATCTTCCTGCCCGGTGTACTGCTCCGACACATGGTGTGCCTCCGGTATAACCTTGCCTGGGACGAGCTGGATTCCCTCGTGAAATGCCGGTGGGATTACGCGGTACCGGCCCACCTTGCGTGGTGCATGGAGGTTGCCCGGGGGTACGGGCAGCTGAGCCAGGGACTTCCGCTCGCAGCCCGGGGCACCTTGGAGCCTGTGGTCGCTGAACTGCACGACGCCGGCCTGCCGCCTGTATCGTGGTTGGCGTCGTCGCTGCTGGCCTACTCGGAAGCGATGTGCGGCGAGCTTGAGCAGGCCATGTCACGGGTCGACCCGGTCCCGGCGGCAACCGAGGACGTGAAAGGCAAAGACCTCCTCCATCAACTCAGCGCTCTGTTTGCTGCGGCCGCACGCGACACGTCGTCTTCGCAACGTGGACACCTTTTTGATTTGGCCGAAGACTTCCACAAGGGGCAAAGCCCTTTGCTGGAAGCCGAGGCGTTGTCCCTCCTGACGCTCAATGCGAGCAGTACCGCCGTCGACGATCTTGTCCTGCAGCGCCGCCTGGGTGAGCTGAGCCGCGCCGTGGAGGGTGCGGGCGGAGCGTCGATGAGTGCCTTTGCTTCCGCTTTGCTGGGTAACGATCCCAGGACGCTGGAGTCGGCCGGGCGCAGCCTGTCCACGGACCGGCAGTTCGCGCAGTCCGCCGTGTGCTATTCGCGGGCTGCCACTGGCTATGAGGCACGGATGCGCAGCGCAGCAAGCCGCCGCGCGATGGTGATGCGCGGGCGCCTGCAGGCCGTCTTTGAAAGCGCGGATGTTCCTTCCCCGGGATGGTTGCCGGGGACGGCCGGCCGTTGACGTGCTGCACGGCACATCCCGGGGGACGGTTCACCGTGGGATAATTGAGTGTCCCTGAAGGATCCCCAAGGAGCGCCCCTTTGACCGTCGTATCAACGCCCGCCTCGCTGCAGCAGTCCGTGCCCGCCATGGACAATGCCGAGGTCTTGCGGATCCGGAACGACTTTCCCGTCCTGGACCAGCTCGTCAACGGCAAGCCGCTGGTCTACTTGGATTCCGGGGCAACTTCGCAGAACCCCCTGAGCGTCATCGAGGCTGAGCAGGAGTTCTACGAGCAACGCAACGCAGCAGTTCACCGTGGAGCGCACCACCTAGCGGTAGAGGCCACGGATTCTTTTGAGGGCGCCCGGCAGACCGTTGCGGACTTCATCGGGGCCCGGTACGAGGAAACCGTGTGGACTTCCAACGCCACCGAGGGCCTCAACCTCATCAGCTACGCCCTCTCCAACGTCGCCTTGTGGGCTGCCCAGGGTCGCGGCAGTTCGACGCTCAAGGATCTGGCGATCGGTCCGGGCGACGAAATCGTGGTCACGGAGATGGAGCACCACGCCAACCTGATCCCGTGGCAGGAACTGGCTTTCCGGACCGGCGCCACGCTCAAGTTCATTCCCATCACGGACCAAGGTGCCCTGCAGCTCGACGCCGCCGCTCACATCCTTGGGGAGCGGACCCGCCTGCTTGCCTTCACCCATGCTTCCAACGTGCTTGGCACCATTAACCCCGTCCGGGAGCTCGTGGCGCTGGCCCGCGAGGTGGGTGCCTTGGTGGTTCTGGACGCGTGCCAGTCCGTGCCGCACATGCCCATCGACGTCAAGGAACTTGACGTCGACTTCGCGGTTTTCTCGGGGCACAAGATGCTGGCACCTACGGGTGTCGGGGTCCTGTACGGCAAGCAAGAGCTGCTGGACGTGCTGCCGCCGTTCCTCACCGGCGGCTCGATGATCACCACGGTCACCATGGAACGCGCGGAGTACCTCCCTGCACCCCAACGCTTCGAGGCCGGCACCCAGCGCATTTCCCAAGCGGTGGCACTCGCCACAGCTGTCAACTACTTGTCAGAGACCGGCATCGACCGCATCCACGCGTGGGAGGCTTTCCTTGGGCAGCGCCTGGTGAAGGGCTTGGAAAGTATCGACGGAATCCGCGTTGTGGGTCCGGCATCCGGGGCCGAGCGGATTGGACTTGCTGCCTTCGATGTTGCCGGCGTCCACGCGCACGACGTCGGACAGTTCCTTGACGATCGGGGGATCGCTGTCCGCGTGGGCCACCATTGCGCCCAGCCGCTCCACCGCCGCTTGGGCCTGACCGCCACAACCCGGGCGAGCACCTACCTTTACAACACCACGGACGACGTCGATGCGTTCCTGGACGCCGTTTCCGGAGTCCGGGCCTATTTCCAGGCCTGATCCCGCCGGACCAGGGACCATCACACTTCCACGAACAGGCAACTTTCACCATGAGTCTTGACCAGCTGTACCAGCAGATCATCCTTGACCATTCCAAGCAGCGACACGGCAGCGGACTCGCCGGGACCGAGGCTCCCCCCGGAACAGTTACGGGCCAGTCGCACCAGCTCAACCCGGTGTGCGGGGATGAGGTAACGCTTCGCCTTGCAGTCTCGGACGGGACCGTCCGGCAGATCAGTTGGGACGGTGCGGGCTGCTCCATCTCCATGGCGTCAGCGTCGGTGTTGACGGACCTCGCGGAGGGCATGTCCGTTCAGGAATTGCACACCGTGATTGATAACTTCCGGGATGTCCTGCGTTCCCGCGGAAAAGTCCAGGCAGACCCCGAAATCCTGGGGGACGCAGCTGCGTTCGAAGGTGTGGCCCGTTATGCCGCCCGGGTCAAGTGCGCCATGATTTCCTGGGTGGCCGCTGAGGACGCCCTCAACCAGGCCACCGCCTAGCTCCCAGCGGGCAGGTCCCCGCAAGTACCTCCCCGTCAGGTGCGGGAAAAGACGTCCGGTACGCCATCGCCGTCGTCGTCCCGCTGCTCTTCTGCCGCCACCAGCCGGTACCGCTGGTTACGGGCTTTTAGCACGACGGCGGCAAGCAACGCCGAGATCAGGGAACCTGCCAGGATGGCCACCTTGGCGTGGTCGTTGTGAGCCGAACCTGCCCCGAAGCTCAACTCGCCGATCAGCAGTGACACGGTGAACCCGATGCCGGCCAGGAGTGCCAGGCCGAACAGGTCGATCCAGGCGATGCTGGAGTCCAGGCTGGCGCGGGTCGTCTTGGTGACCAGGTAGGTGGTGCCGAAAACGCCCACGGCCTTGCCCGCAACCAATGCGGCCACTACACCTACAGCAACAGGGTCGGTGAAAGCGGCAGCCATGCCGTCGAATCCGCCCAAGGCAACGCCAGCGGAGAAGAAGGCGAAGACAGGCACGGCGAAGCCCGCGGAGAAGGGGCGCAAACGGTGTTCAAAGTGCTCGGCGAGTCCCTCGGCGGGTTCGTCCTTCCTGCCGCTGCTGACCACCGGCACGGCAAAGCCAAGGAGAACACCGGCCACTGTGGCGTGGATTCCGGACGCGTGGACGAAACCCCACGTCGCCAGGGCGAGGGGGAGCAACAGGTACCAGCTTCGGATGCGTTTTTGGACGAGGAGCGTGAAGAGTCCAAGAGGGACCAGCGCAGCCAACAACATGAGCGGCTGCAGGCCCGTGGAATAAAAGAAGGCGATGATGCCGATGGCGATGAGGTCGTCCACCACGGCAAGGGTGAGCAGGAAAGTCCTTAACGCTGCCGGGAGATGCGTGTTGATGACAGCGAGCACGGCCAAGGCGAAGGCGATGTCTGTTGCCGTAGGGATTGCCCAGCCCTTGAGCGTTTCCGTGGCGGAGCCCAGGTTGAAGAGCACGTAAATCAGCGCAGGGACCACCACGCCGCCCACCGCTGCCGCAACCGGGACGACTGCCCGGGCTGGCCTGCGGAGTTCCCCGGCTACGAACTCCCGTTTGAGTTCAAGGCCTGCCAGGAAGAAGAAGACAGCGAGCAGGCCGTCGGAGGCCCAGTGGCCGAGGCTAAGCTCCAGATGCAAGGGTTCGTAGCCCAGTTTGAGGTCGCGAAGTGCGAAGTAGCCGTCAGCTGCGGCCGAGTTGGCCCAGATGAGGGCGACAACCGTGGCTGCCAGCAGGAGTGCGCCGCCCACGGTTTCAGTCCGGAGGATCGCGAGGATCCGGCGGTACTCGGGGTAGGTGGAGCGGGAGAAGACGGTGGTAGCCGGGCGTTCAGCCACAGTGGCTCCTTGCGGTAGTCGGGTATCACGAATCAACCGCCGACCAGGCTTCCCGGCACACCAGTCACCCATTCTACCCAACTGAGTCGCAGTAGTGCGCGTTTTGGACGTGCAAAACGTGCTCTGCTGCGACTCAGTTGGGTGAAACTTAGGCGACGAGGCCCACGACGCCGATAATCGCCGTCGCGAGTCCCAGCACCATGGACACGGTCACCAGGACGACGTGCACAGTGAGGAACTTGGTGGCCTTGCCTGAAGCGTCGCGGGCGCGGGGGTCCTTCATGACACGCTTAAGGAACTGCGGCCAGACGACCAAGGACCAGACGCCCGCCACGATCAGGATGATCGCGAGGATCGCGGGAATTTCCACGTTAGTGGCTTTCGAGCCAGGCCTGTGCCTGCTGCGACTGGATGTTCAGTGCCTTGCCGACCATTGGCTCCGCAGCGTCGGCGATCTTGCCGCCCAGGAACGGAACCGAGGACGTGACGTTGCCCTCGAGCTCGATCCGGGTGCTGCCACCTTCGGCCACGAGGCGCTGCACAGCGGTGACATCGAGGGGAGCGCCGGCAACCTTGAGTGCGATGTTGCTGGTGCGCGAGCCATCAGCGGCCGGCGCCTCCCACTTCTCGGTCTGGGTGACCTTCAAGGTTTCGCCAACGAACTTGCGGGCGATGTCCGGCAGCCGCGTGGTGGGCAGTGTCCGGACGGTGGTGGTGGTGAAGGCACCGGCGGTGTCGCCGTCGATCGTGAACGATTCCAGGGAGCCGCCCACCAGTTCGCTCGTGTGACGCAGGAAGTCTTCGTCAACGAATACAGCAGCTACGCGGTCAACGCTATGGGGCAGGGTGGTGGATGCGCTCAGGGCCATGGGTCCTCCGTGGATTTGGTGGTGTGGAGCTCTTTTAGCTCCCAACATCCTACGGGTTGTCGCTGGCCACTCCCGAACTCCGGGGCTCTCCCGCCTCTGGTTTTGCCTGATGTTCAGCCTGCTGTAAGGCAGTAGCCGCCGCAGAGATGTTCCTGGCCATGGAAGGGAAGATGACGCCGTGGAACGGGTAGACACCCAGCCAGTAGAGCCTTCCGCTCAAGCCGCGGGGAAAGAAAATGGCGCGCTGCTTGTAAAGGCTCCCGCCGCCGTCGGGCTCTACCGCCAACTCCAGCCATGCACGGCCCGGCGCCCGCATTTCGGCGCGGAGCCGCAGGAGGCGGCCACGGTCGATGGCCTCAACCCGCCACCAATCCACTACCTCCCCGGTGCCCAGCGTCTTCGGGTGGCGGCGCCCGCGCAGGAGCCCTGCGCCGCCCTGCAGCTTGTCCAGCCAGCCACGGACCCGCCAGGCAAGGGGCAACGAGTACCAGCCGTTCTTGCCGCCGATTCCCTCGATGACAGTCCAGACGTGCCCGGGACCGGCGTCGCTGTGGAACGTCCGCTCGTCCACATAGACCTTGTAGCCTGCCCAGTCGGGGTCGCTCGGCAGTGGATCGGCGTCGATGCCGGCGTTTGCCCACGTCGTCTCCACCTGCCCGTCCCGCTCCTTGCCCAACGCCAAGGCGACGGCACGCCGGTACGGCGTCAGTCCGCCGTCGGGTTGCGGAATGTAACGGTCGACGTCGTGCTCCCGCGACACAGCATCGTGCTGCAGTGACTGCACCAACGGCAGGGACATGGACCACGGAATGGGCGTCACCAAGGCCACCCACATCCCGGCCAGCTTGGGTGCGGGAACCGGGAGGGCGATCACCAAGCGGCGCGGCAAGCCCCGTTCCAGGGCGTACTCGTTCATCATGTCCTTGTACTTGAGGACGTCACGGGAGCCGATGTCGAAAGTCCGGTTCAAACGGTCCGGGAGCGTTGCTGCGGCCACCAGGTAGTGCAGAACATCCCTGACGGCGATCGCTTCGATCCTGTTCTTGACCCAGCTCGGGGCAGGCATCACAGGCAAGGTGTCGGCCAAATGCCTGATCATCTCAAACGACGCCGACCCCGAACCGATCACGACGCCGGCCTGGAACACAATGGAGTCCACCCCGGACTCAAGGAACACACGCCCCACGGTCTCCCGGGAACGCATGTGCGTGGAGAGCAAGGCGTCGTCCGGGTGGAGACCGCCGAGGTACACCACCCGGTCCACCCCGGCGCGTTCCGCGGCACTTGCCACAAGGCGGGCCATGGCCTCTTCTTTCGCCTCGAAACCACTGCCGGAAGCCATCGAATGGACCAGGTAATACAGCACGTCAACGTCCCGCAGCGCAGCCTCCACGCTGCCGGGCTCGGACAGGGAGTCCTGAATGACCTCCACGTCGCCGCGCCACGGGACGTCGGCCAGTTTCGGCGGCGTACGCACCACCACCTTGACGCGGTGCCCGGCCTCAAGGAGCCGGGGGACCAACCGCCCACCGATGTACCCGGTGGCACCGGTAACGAGGACCGTCTTGCTCGGCTTGTGGACAGATGGCTGCAAAGGGAACTCCTGGGGCTGAGGGGAGGGGTAGGCTGGAATGACCCGGCGTTCTTTGAGAATTTCCGGGCATTTGTGTTGCCTGCCCTTGGAACCACCCTAGGAGTTTCAGCCATGAGCCTCAACGGTCTGCGCCGTGCATTGGCGGAGGACAAGACTTTTGCGCGCGTCCGGACAGAGGCTCAGCGGCCCTATTCCGCCCGCAGCACGGACTACCAGATCAGCGCCCCTACCGGGATGCGGGCCGTGCTGTTGGCAGAGATGGCCGATGCCCTGGCGACCGAAAGTCCCGGTGCCCCCGTGGTGCTGGCAGTCACCGCTACCGGCCGCGAGGCCGAAGACCTCACAGCCGCCCTCGCGTCCTATCTTCCGGCCGACTCGGTTGCCACTTTCCCCAGTTGGGAGACCCTCCCGCACGAGCGGCTCTCGCCGCGGTCTGACACGGTCGGTCGCCGCCTCTCGGTCCTGCGCCGGCTGGCACACCCTGAAACCTCGACGGCGGCACCCCTCCGTGTGGTGGTCGCTCCCGTCCGCGCCGTGGTCCAGCCGATTGTGGCCGGCTTGGGCGACTTGGTTCCCGTGACATTGAAGGTGGGCCAGGAAAGGTCCTTCTCCGAGGTGGTCCGCGCCCTGGCCGATGCCGCCTATGCCCGGGTCGACATGGTGACGCACCGTGGCGAGTTCGCGGTCCGCGGCGGGATCCTGGATGTCTTCCCGCCCACGGAGGACCACCCCGTCCGCATCGAATTCTTTGGCGACGAAGTTGACCAGATGCGGTGGTTCGCCGTGGCCGACCAGCGCTCGCTGTCCGCACCGGGGATCCACCATCCCACCGAACTGCACGCACCGCCCTGCCGGGAAATCCTCATCACCCCCTCGGTGATGTCCCGCGCAGCAAGGCTCAAGGCGGACATGCCGGCCGCCGCCGACATGCTGGAGAAGATCGCGGGCGGTATCGCGGTGGAGGGCATGGAGTCCCTGGCACCGGTCCTCGTGGATGCCATGGTCCCCTTCGTGGACCAGCTCCCGGAGGGCTCCCTCGCGGTAGTCATCGAACCGGAAAAGGTACGCACCCGCGCCCACGACCTCGCCGCTACAAACGAGGAGTTCCTGGAAGCTGCTTGGGCAACGGCGTCCGACGGCGGTGCCGCGCCCCTTGATCTGTTGGCGCGCGCATCCACGGATCTGCACGCGGCCAGTTTCCGTTCCCTCACGGATACGCGTTCCTCTGCGCTGGAACACGGAGTGTCCTGGTGGTCCATCACGTCCCTGGCATCCGACGAGGACCTGGTCCTGGACATCGACGTCCTGAACCTGCACGCCCGTGAACCCCGCGGCTACCAAGGCGACGTCGCCGAGATGCTGGAGTTCATCGGCTCACGCGTTCGCGAGCAATGGCGGGTTGTGGTGGTCACCGACGGTCCCGGCCCTGCCCAGCGGCTGGTGGAGTTGTTCCACGATGCCGACATTCCGTGTGCCCGCGTGGACTCGCTGGACAAGGAGCCCCAACCCGGCATCATCGAGGTGACGTGCGCCGCCGTCGGACGTGGTTTTGTCCTGGACGGCCTCAGACTCGGCCTGTTGACGGAAGCCGACCTCCTGGGGCGGGCGACCGCCAGCTCCACCAAGGACATGCGGCGCATGCCGTCCAAGCGGCGCAACGCCGTGGATCCGCTGCAACTGCATGCAGGCGATTTCGTGGTCCATGAACAGCACGGAATTGGCAGGTTCGTGGAGCTCATCCAGCGGAAGGTGGCGGGGACGTCGTCGTCCGATTCAGGGCTGAGGGAGTACCTTGTCCTGGAGTACGCACCGTCCAAGCGCGGTGCGCCGGGGGACCGGCTGTTCGTACCGACGGACCAGCTGGACCAAGTGACTCGCTACGTCGGCGGCGATACGCCAGCGCTGAGCAAGATGGGTGGTGCGGACTGGGCCAGCACCAAGTCGAAGGCCCGCAAGGCCGTCAAGGAGATTGCCGGTGAACTGATCAGGCTGTATTCGGCACGCATGGCATCCCGAGGCCACGCCTTCGCACCGGACACCCCTTGGCAGCGCGAACTCGAGGAAGCCTTCCCCTATGTGGAAACGCCGGACCAGTTGACCACCATCAACGAAGTCAAAGCGGACATGGAACGCGAGATCCCCATGGACCGCTTGGTGTCCGGCGATGTGGGCTACGGCAAGACCGAGATCGCCGTTCGCGCAGCCTTCAAGGCGGTCCAGGACGGCAAGCAGGTGGCCGTCCTTGTGCCCACGACGCTTCTTGCACAGCAGCACTACGAGACGTTTACTGAGCGCTTCTCCGGGTTCCCGCTTCGCGTGAAGCCGTTGTCCCGCTTCCAGTCCAGCAAGGAAGCCAAGGAAACGGCTGAAGGCGTCAAGAGCGGCGCAGTGGACGTGGTCATTGGTACGCACCGCCTCCTGTCCAAAGATTTCGAGTTCAAGGACCTCGGTTTGGTCATCGTGGACGAGGAACAACGCTTCGGCGTCGAGCACAAGGAAGCGCTGAAGAAGATGCGCACCAACGTGGACGTGCTGGCCATGAGCGCCACCCCGATTCCGCGAACCTTGGAAATGTCGCTGACCGGCATCCGCGAAACGTCCACTCTGGCCACACCTCCTGAGGAGCGCCACCCCGTCCTGACCTACGTGGGTCCGTTCACCAACAAGCAGACATCCGCTGCGATACGCCGTGAGCTCATGCGCGAGGGACAGGTGTTCTTTGTGCACAACCGGGTGTCTTCGATCGAGCGGATTGCCGCGCAGATCCGCGAGCTGGTCCCCGAAGCCCGCGTGGAAGTGGCGCACGGCCAGATGTCCGAAAGCCGGTTGGAGAAGATCATCGTGGACTTCTGGGAGAAGCGTTTCGACGTCCTGGTCTGCACAACGATCATCGAAACCGGCCTGGACATCTCCAACGCCAACACGCTCATTGTTGACGGCGCGGACAAGTACGGGCTCTCGCAACTGCACCAGCTTCGCGGGCGCGTTGGCCGAGGCCGGGAACGCGCGTACGCCTACTTCCTGTACCCGTCCGAGAAGCCCCTCGGCGAGGTGGCCCTCGAGCGGCTCAAGGCCGTGGCTGCCCACAACGAACTCGGCGCCGGCATGCAGTTGGCCATGAAGGACCTCGAAATCCGTGGCGCCGGAAACCTGCTGGGCGGAGAGCAATCGGGCCACATCCAAGGTGTTGGCTTCGACCTGTACATCCGCCTGGTAGGTGAAGCCGTGGCCGAGTACCGCGGAGAGGCGGAAGAAAAGGCGGCCGAGATGAAGATCGAACTGCCGGTCAACGCCCACCTGCCACACGATTACGTGCCCGGCGAGAGGCTGCGCCTGGAGGCCTACCGGAAACTCGCGGCCGCGGTCACCAACGAAGCCATCGACGAAGTGCTTGCGGAACTGGTGGACCGGTACGGCGAGCCGCCGCTCCCGGTTCAAAACCTCATCGCCGTGGCGCGCTTCCGGGTTGGCGCCCGTGAAGCCGGGCTGTCCGACGTCGCACTCCAGGGAAACTTCATCCGGTTCTCGCCGGCCCGGCTGCCCGAATCCAAAACCATGCGCCTCAACCGCATGTACCCGGGTTCCCAGGTGAAGCCTGCGCTGGATGCCGTGCTGATCCCCAAGCCCAAGACCGCCAGGATCGGCGGACGGGACCTGCAGGACGCAGAGATCCTGGACTGGGCCAACAACGTCATTGAAGCGATCTTCACCGATGTACCCGTAAAGGCTGGCTAAATTCAATGATGGGAGGACACCACGCCGCGTCGGGAGCCGCGGCGTGGATAGCTATTGCCTCGACCGGCCCATACGCCTTGGGCTGGTACCCGCTTGATTCAACCGGCATCCTCATCGGAGCCATGGCGACGGCGGGCACGGCCTTGGTCTGCGATTGGGACCACCGCCACAGCACGATCGCGAATTCACTGCCGCCGCTGTCCAATGTGATCGCCGTCGGCATCGAAAAGGCGAGTGGAGGCCACCGCCAAGGGACACACTCGCTGCTGGGAGCCTCGGCGTTCGTAGTGCTTGCCGCCATGGCCGCGCAGTTCCAGATGGAGACGCCGGCAGGCAAGCTCTCGGTTGGTGCGGGCTTGCTGTGCATGTTCATGATCAACTTGGCGGCGAAGGCCCTGAACCTTTTCCCCAAGTCCGGCTGGATCACCAACTGGCTCTTCGCCCTGCTGATGGCCGGGTTGGTGACGTGGTTCGCGCCGGACCAATGGGGTTGGCTCCCGCTCTCGATGCTGACCGGGGTAGTGGTGCATATCGTGGGAGACATGATCACGGTGGGCGGTGTGCCCCTGCTGTGGCCGATTGTCATCAAACCTCCCAAGTTCCTCCGGAAATCAGTAGTCAGCGGCATATGGCGGGCCAACGGCGCGTTCTCGATTCCGCTGCTGGGGAGGGCCGGCTCCCGGCGTGAATGGCTCGTCCTGATTCCTGTCTCCGGTTACGCCATGGTGGGCATGTGCGCTTCCGCCTGGACGCTCGCCCAGCAACACTGGCCAGGAATGTTGGCTGCCTTGGGAGGCGTCCTGCAACTCCCTTAAGAGAGCTACGCCCTCAAGTCGCTTGAAGCTTCCATAAAGTTCGCGTCATGACTTGCGGCCTCCTTCCACTTCCAAACGGGCACGTGTACTCAGGATGGAAAACTTGGAGGGTTTAAATGGATTTGCTCCGTTCGCACGGCATCCATACGGGCAGTAGGAAAGGTCTTCACGCACAGAGGCGCGGAAATTCGTTGCGGCGCTCCCACGTCGATCTTGAGGTCATCATTCCGGCCTATAACGAGGCCGCAAGGATTCCCGGCACGATTACACAGACAGCGGATTTCCTGTCCGGCCAGCCATGGTCCTCAAGGATCGTCGTGGTGGACAACGGCAGCGTGGACGGAACGGGTGCCGTGGCCCGGCGTCTCTCCCGCGAGGCGGGAACTGCCGTGCCGATCTCCGTCATCGGCTGTTCGCGCCGCGGTAAAGGGGCTGCCGTACGTCGCGGCCTCCTCAGTGGCACGTCACGGTTTACGGGATTCTTCGACGCCGACATGGCTACGCCCTTGGAAACGCTGACTGTGGCGATGTCCCATCTCGAAGAGGGTGCGGCCGCGGTGATCGCCTCCCGGCACGCGCCGGGGTCCACTTTGGTGCGGCCTCAGCAGCTGGGGAGACGGGTAGGCGGGAGGGCGTTCCGTGCGTTGACAAGGACCAAGGTCAAAGGGATCTTCGATACCCAGTGTGGTTTCAAGTTCTTCGAACGGGACGCGCTCACCACTGCCATGGTGCAGTGCAGGGCCACCGGATTCGCTTTCGACGTCGAACTGCTTCTTCGGCTGCAACACCAAAATGCCAGGATCATCGAGTTGCCCGTTTCGTGGACGGACGGGGCTGCGTCCACCTTCCGGCCTATCCATGACGGGTTCGCGAGCTTCGCGTCTGTTATCCAGCTGCAAAGTCGATGCCATGACTGAAGTAGCGGCACCCCCAACAGCCGTGGCCGCACTCGCTGGAAAACGCATGCTTGTCCTGAACTGGCGCGACGTCAGGCATTCACAGGCAGGCGGTGCGGAGCAATATATGCACCAGATCTCCCGCAGATGGGTTGACAACGGAATCAAGGTCACGTGGTTCACGGGCCGGGAGGCCGGCCAATCGGCCGAAGACGAGATTGACGGTATCCGGATACTTCGAGCTGGCGGGCCTTTGGCCATCTACGCCCAAGCGGCCCGCAAACTTATCCAAACAGGAGGCAAATTCGACGCAATCGTGGATTGCCAGAATGGAATTCCCTTCTTCGCCCCGCTGTTCGTCTCCGGAAAAACACCGATCGTCCAATTGGTACACCACGTGCACCAGGATCAGTTCAGCACCAGGTTCTCCCCGCCGCTCGCTGCCGTGGGGCGGTTCCTTGAGAACAACGGTGCCAAAGCGGTGTACGGGCAGCGCGCCATTGCCGCCGTGTCGCCGTCCACGAGGTTGGAACTTCGGAAACTCGGATTCAGGGGACCCATTCACGTGGTCCCCAACGGTACCATCGACGTTCCGTTGACTGTCGGGTCGAAGGCCCCGAACCCCACCATCACGGTGGTCAGTCGACTGGTGCCCCACAAACGGCTCGATCTGCTGCTGGGCCAGTTTGCCGTTGCTGCGCGGAGCGTTCCCCAGCTGCACTTGGACGTTGTGGGCGATGGTCCGGAGATGCGTCGCTTGCAGCAGCTGGCCATGGATCTGGGCCTGGACCATGCGGTGACTTTCCACGGCTATCAACCCAACGCTGTCCGGGACAACCTGCTGAGCCTTGCCTGGCTCACCGTCTCGACGTCAGCCTCCGAAGGTTGGGGATGCTCGGTGGTTGAAGCTGCAGCCTGGGGTGTTCCCTGTGTGGCACTGCACGTTCCGGGCATCAGGGATTCGGTGGTGGACGGAAGAACGGGCTGGCTGGTGGAAACCCCCAGGGAATTCGGCGCTGCCCTTGTAACTGCCCTTGAAAAGATGGCTGAAACGGAGATCGCGCGCGATGTTTCGTCCCAATGCCAGGCGTGGGCCCGCTGTTTCACCTGGGACCGCAGCTCTGAACTCCTGGCCGCCGTACTACTGGAGGAAACCCACCGCCGCCAGGGTGCGGAGCCCACAACGTTTGCTTCGGACATGACAACACTGGCACGGTTTGAGCTCCCCGAAGGGGCCGATCTCCGTAGCGTGCTCCGCCCCACCGATGAGATCCGGGAGGTCGTGGGATACGTGGAGGTCCTGCTCAAGGGACGCGATGAATTCGAAGCCTCTGCTGCGTTGAACCGCATAGGTGTTGCCGGCGCGGAATTGCGCCCGGCAGGGCCGAGCACACTGCTCGCCGGGCCGGGAAGCGGCTTCACGCCTTCCGATGCCGTTGATGACCGGTAGCGGGGTCCTGTCGAGGAAGCAGGCAAGGACCGGCCAAGGAACCCAAGTGGCGGCAAACAGTGGCTTTCTGGCCATTTCCGCCGGGCTGGTAGGGGCGGTGAGCTATGTCTGCACACTCCTCATGGCCAACATGTTGGGAACTTCCGATTACACCCGGTTTGCCGCTGCGTCGATGTTGCTGGGAATTGTCGGCATTGTCGCTTCCGCGCTCGTTCCTCTGCCGCTCTCCCATGTCGTCGCTGTTCATCCGGCGGGGTCGGAGGAGCGTCGGGACGGCATGGCGTTTTCGGCTTTCGTCTCAGGCATGGCAGGCCTGGCGGCGGCACTGGTAACAGGGGGACTGACGCTTGCAATGGCCACGCCGGAACTGGCGGCGGCTGTCGCGTTGGGTGCTTTTGCCATCTTTATGGCGACTGCACCTGCAGGATGGCTGCAGGGGGAATTGAAGTTCACGTGGTACGCCCTGGCCAACGTCGGCGAGGTGGTTCTGCGATTCGTGTTCAGCTTGGTGGTCATAGCCATGGCTTGGGGTGCAGCGGGCGGAGTGGCGGGCTTCGTTGTGGGCGCCTTGGTACTCCTCGTAGCACCGGTGTCCTTCTATCGCGACCTGCAGTGGCGTCCCGGGGTCCTTCGGCAGAAGTGGCGTTGGGCGGAGACCAGCGATGTCGCTTTGGTCCTTTGCGTGGTGTCCGTACTCGTAGGCATCGATGTCGTGGTGGCTGGCTTCCTGGACGGGGGATCTGTAGACGCAGCGGGCTTCCAGGCGTTGGCCACCATCGCCAAGGGACCCGTCTACGTGGCCGCCGGATCGGCTTTGGTGGCGTTTCCGCTGCTCCGCAGTCCGGGCGCCCACGTAGCTCAAGTCCTTGGCGCCACGTTCACTTCCTTCGGGCAGCTCGCGATAGTGGCCTTCTCCGTCATCGCCACGGCACCCCCGATGCTGGCGGGCCTCATTGTTCCGCAGAGGTATCACGGATCCCTCGAGCTACTGCCATGGCTGGCGGCGGGTGGCCTGGGTTATGCCGTCCTCATGGTTCTCGCCACTATCCTTTTGGCTCTCCGCGCTTACCGCCGCTGCCAGCTCGGCCTCGCCATCGCTTGCCTTCTGGTGTTGGGTGGCTTGTGGGCGGGTTGGCGAGTGGATGCCGTGCGGGGCATGGGGATTGGCGGCGCCATCGGAGCCGTGGCTGCGGCGTTCGTGCTCGCGGTGATAGCCCGACGGGTCCTTGCCGTAACGGGACCGTGGAAAGGAAGCTCTATATGGGTGGCCGGTGTTGTGGCCCTGGTGGTGGTGTTGGCCGTGGCCGCTCAACTACAGCCTGTTGTGTGGTTCCTGCTGGCCGCAGCCACCGGAACAGCAGTCCTTGCCCATCAGCGGGGGTTGCTGCCCACCAGGAATGATTTCCGGCCATCACGACGGCGGCGGGCCGGCACCGCGGTCAGGCGGTCGGGCCGTCGGTCCAAGCCACCCACACCGTGGAAGAGTCGTCTTGCCTGGTTGGGAAGCCGCCTCCATTCGAGCGCCCCTGCTGCCTTCATCGTGGTGGTTGCTGTCGGGTTCGGCATTCGTGCTGTGGGCCTTGAGCGGGGCTTTGAGCTGTGGGTCGACGAAATGCTGTACGTCAGGCTCGGAGAATCCTTGAGTAACGGCGAATTCCCAACGCTGCCGGATGGGCCGTTTTTCCTCCACCCACCCGGCTACTTCCTGCTGGAAGCAGCCGTGATCAATGCCTTCGGGATCTCAGGGGACATCATCGACGTGACGATCCAGCTGCGCTGGCTCAACGCCGTCCTCGGTGCAGTCACAGTGGGCTTGGGTTTCCTGTTGGTGCGCCAATTGGCGACCATTACAGCCGGATGGTTCGCAGCTGCGGTTCTGTCCTTCGAGCCGTTCGTGCTGCGCAACAACAGCCACGCCTTCTTGGAGACATCGGCCATGGTGCCGGCGCTCGCCGGCCTCTTGCTGCTGGTGGATGTGAGGGAACCGGCAAGCCCGCTTCGCTCCTTCCGGCGCCTGGCCACGGTCGGGCTGCTGCTGGGGTACTCCATCCTGTGCAAGGATTTCTTCTTTATCTGCACCGTGGCTCCCGTCTTCGCGGCCGCCATGTGGAAGAAGACGCTCCCATGGCACAAAGCCCTTGCAGTCACGGGCTTTGGCTTTCTGCCGTACGCGGTCTACCTGCTGGTGGTGTCCCTCCATGGACATTTGCCCGGTTGGGCATGGGCCAAGAGCCACGGCCTGGTGCGTATGTCCGGTGTGGAGAAGACCACCGGTTTCACCGCGGAGGGGTCACCGAGCATTGTGTCCCGGCTCATCGAACAGGTGGGGAACTTCGGTACGAGCTATCTCCTCCTGGGCTTGTGCCCGGTGGTCGGATTGCTTTTGTGCTTCAGCCATCACGCCGGGCGGCGCCTCATCGGGTTGGCTGGCCTGGCGCTCGGCGCGGCGGGAATGTACAGCGCGTTGTTCGGCACGTTTGAGGAGCAGTACGGGTACGGCGTCATGGTGGTCGGGGCCATTTGTTCGGTCCTGGTGATCACGGAGCTTCGGGAGAGGTATCCGCGGGGCCGCCGCAAGCTGGCCGTCATCAGCGTGTGCTACGTGGTGTTGACCGTGCTGCTCGGATTCCGCACAGCCTTGACGCTTGATGACGGGTTTGTCAGGGCCAATGACTGGGTGCAGGCCAACCTGCCTCCAAACGCACGGATCAGCGTCACGAACAGCACCGGACATTTCGCCTACATGCATGATCCCCGCTTTGGCATCTGGCCGTCTGCGCCTTTGATGAAACAGAACGGCGTGAGTTACATCCTCACCCAATCGAAGCCCACGAGGCAGGGTTACGGGTACGCCAACCCCACAATGCTCGCCTGGTTGGAGGCGCACGCAACACCCATGGTCACCAGCCCGGGGCCAACCAATGGCGAAACCACCATTTGGTACGTGGATCCTGCGGTTCTTGATGCGGCTGCCCTGGCAAACGTAGGGGTGCCCTCAAAGGGCTACGGAACGGAAAGGTAATGATGAGAGTTCTGCATCTGGGCTTCGAGGACCCCCGTATGCCTGGGGCAGGCGGTGGATCCGTACGAACCCATGAAATCAACCGGCGCCTTGCTGCACAAGGCTTCGACATCACGGTGCTGACCACCCGCTATCCGGGGTGGCAGGAACGGATCCAGGACGGTGTGCGCTACGTGCCGATCGGCTTTGGTGACGGGCGAAACAGGTTCTTGCGGCTCGTGGAATATGTGCTGCGGCTCCCCTTCGAAGTGCGGCAGCGCCGGGCAACGGCAGATCTGGTGGTGGAAGATTTCTTTGCCCCGTTTTCCACCATGGCCGCACCGCTCTGGACCAAGCGCCCCACTCTTGGCGTTGTCCAATGGCTTCATGCCAGGGATAAAGCCCGGCAGTACAAACTGCCACTGCATTGGGTGGAACGATGGGGCGTCCGGAAGCACCGAAGACTCATCGCAGTGTCCCACGGAATCGGAGACAACCTGAAGACACTGAATCCGGCCGTCCATGTGGACGTCATCGGGAACGGCGTTGATCCCGCAGCCTGGAACCAAGAGCCGCGCCGGGGACGGGACGTCCTTTTCATCGGGCGTCTGGAATACGGACACAAAGGCCTGGACCTCCTTATAGGGGCATGGGCACGCTGCTGTAACCAGGTGGAGGGGAGACTCCTCATCGCCGGCACAGGCCCGGATGAAGCGAGACTGCGTGCACACGTCGATGATGCCGGCCTTTCTGAGCGTGTCCAGCTGCTCGGGTGGCTGTCCGGGGACGAAAAGTTCCGGGCCCTCAGCGATGCCCGGCTGGTGGTGGTGCCTTCCCGGCACGAGACCTTCGGACTCGTAGCCATCGATGCCCTGGCTACAGGGACACCGGTGATTGCCTTCGACATCGCCTGCCTGAGGGAGATCATCCCAGCGGGCGTCGGTTGGCTTGTCGAACCCTTCGACGTCGTGGCGTTCGCGGATGAAATATCCCGCAGGTACGCACAACCCGGCCTGGAAGCCGTGGCAGAGGAAGGAAGACGTTTCGCAGCAGGCTACAACTGGGATGCACTCGCCGACGCTCAGGCCGAGGCGTACCGCGCGGCCTTGACCTCACTTACCACAACAAGCTGACAGAACAGCATCGCAGAAAGGGCTTGGATGCAACAGCAAACACGTATCGAACGTTCCATGGCAGGAGATGCGCCTTGGCTGGTCCTGTCGCCCCACCTTGATGATGCGGTGCTGTCCTGCGGCGCGCTCATGGAAGCCGAGGCACAAAGGCGCCAAATCACCGTGGTCACCCTCTTCACCGAGGCAAGCACGGTGCCGCACACCCGCGCAGCACGCTCGTTCCTCGGTCAGTGCGGCATCAGCAAGGCCGGACAACTCTTCGAAGCCCGCCAAGCCGAGGACCGGGCAGTGCTGGACGGCATGGGTGTCCAGCACCTCCATCTGGGAGCCGTGGATGCCCTCTTCCGCAAGCGTGAACCGTTCCGGAAACGCAAACCCATCCGGTTCGTCGAAAGGGCATGGAACAAGCTGCCTCCCGAGCTAACACACCGCTACCCGACGTACCGGTTCGATATCGCCTTGGGAAGAGTGGCAGCGGGCGACCATGCGCTCATTGACGAGCTCCGGAACAAAGTTGCCGGGCTCATGGCGCGAACCGAGGCGGAACTGCTCTTCTGTCCGGTGGGAGTGGGGAAGCACGTCGACCACCTCATAACGCGTGAGGCAGGATCAGCGCATCCGGACAGCGTCGTGCTGTACTCGGACTTTCCTTATGATCTCGCGTCGCCACCGGACACGGCGCTGTTGGAACGGCGAGGCTTCCAGCCTTGGACGTGGGAGAAAGGCATCGTATCCAAGCCTTCACGGATACGGGAATATGCAACCCAAGCAGACGCCCTGTTTCCCGGTGGCGAAATACCTGTCAGGGCGGAGACCTATTTCGTTACCGACTGAACCGGCAGCCGCAGGAACGTTAGCGCTGAAAAAGGCCCGGGCCATTCCGCCCGGGCCTTATGCTCCCACCACTGCGAGGAGTGCTGTGGGGTTTTAGCTTTCGCCTGCCGAGTCTGAACGCCCGAGGATGGTCTGAGGGATCCAGAAGGCCAGGGCAAAGAGGCCCAAGCACACGGCCATCGGCCACGGGTTGTCCAGCGTCAGGAAGGACAGCGAGTAAATCGCACCGAGGAACAGGACGATGATCACCAGGAACAGGACAATGCTGGTGCCCAGGTTGTTCTCTTTTTCAATCGGGGCAGTGTTCTTGGACATTCATTCCTCCTCGGCCCCGCAGGGCTCAAATTCCGCGGCGGCTTCCGGGAGCCTCAGTAGCCGGATGAACCTTGTTCACCCTTGACGATGGCAATCCCGGAGCTCGCTCCGATACGTGTTGCACCAGCAGCAATCATAGCCTGTGCATCAGCGAGGGACCGCACTCCGCCGGATGCCTTGACGCCCAGGTCCGGACCCACCGTCTTGCGCATGAGGGCAATGTCCTCGGCGGTTGCGCCGCCGCCGTTGAAACCCGTGGAGGTTTTGACGAAGTCAGCACCGGCTTCCACCGCGGCTTCACAAGCGGTCACCTTTTGCTCATCGGTCAGCATCGAGGTTTCGATGATGACCTTCAGGATGGCCTCGCCGTTGTGGACGGCCTCCGCGACGGCGGTGATGTCCTCCACCAGGGCGCCCTTGTCATTGGCGCGGGCAGAAGCAATGTTGATGACCATGTCGACCTCGTCAGCGCCGTCAAGCACGGCGCCGCGCGCCTCGAACGCCTTGACATCGCTGGGAGTGGCTCCGAGCGGGAACCCAACAACCGAGCACGTCAGTACGCCGGATCCTTTGAGCGCCTTGGTGACGGTTTTGACCCAGATCGGATTGACGCAGACGGATTTGAATTTGTACTCGATGGCCTCGGCGCACACCTTCAGGACGTCAGCCTCGCTGGCCTCGGGCTTCAACAGGGTGTGGTCGATGTAGGAGGCGATGCCGGCTTGGTTGCTCATGGGATCCTTCCGTGCCGGGCGTGGCCGGCCCGATGGCCGCAGGGTTGTCACTGCCCGTCAAAGGACCATCTTGCCACATGGGCGGAAGCCGGCCGCGGGCCGGAACCGGTAGGAAAAATCACGCGGCGACGTGAGCTTGGTGCGCCGCGGCAGCAGACCCGGCGACGGCCGCAGCCAGCAGCCCCGAGGCGCACAGCATCGCGGAGGATTCAGCGGAGAGCAGCAGTCCCAGGCGAAGACCGTCGCAGGATGCCGCGTCGCCTATTGCCCAGATGCCCGGGACGGAAGTCGCAAGGTCCCGCCCGACCGCAATACCGCCGTCGGGAGATTTGACGAGGCCGGCACTTTCGGCGAGTTCGCTGCACGCCGTCCGCTCTTCGGCCAGGACCACAAGGTCGCCGTTCATGCTGCTGCCATCCTCGAAGAGGATCCCCGTTGCAGGCAGTGCAGAGCCGGCAATGGACGGCACGACGGCGGACGGACGCAGCGTGGTGCGCACCGGGCGGACGCCGCGTGCGCGGAGCACGGCCTCGGCTTGTCCGGCGGCAGGGCCGGTACCCACAAGGATTCCAAGGGGGCGGCGGCCGACCACGCGGGTGGCGTCCTTCACAGCTTCGCCGATGGCGCCGGCGTCGTCGATCGTGGAGTAGTTCAGTCCGAAGGTGGAGCCCGTAACCGGTGGCAGCGCGGGGGTTGAGCCGGTGGCGATGACGAGTTGGTCGTAGGTGAAGTCCAAACCATCCACGGTGGTGACGATGCGGGCATGGGGGTCGATGAAGCTGGCTGCCTGACCAAAGCGGACCGACACCTGGGGCAGTTCGGCCAGTTCCAGGAGCGCTTCCGGGCACTCGTCACGGTTGCTGAGCACGGTGATGGTGCCGGCGAACGGCCGCAATGCGTGGCGGGGCGCAGAGTTACCCGTGAGGCGCCGCACCAGGGCCTGCGCGGCCGGGCCTGCACCTGCGATGACGACGTGGAGGGGTGCTGTGGACATGGTGGGTCCTTTCGCTGGAAGACCTGTTGGTGCTGTTGGTCTTCAGCGTAGGGGGCCGGTTTTTCGTGGGTGTTTCCCTGCTGTTGCCATCGCGGGTAGATCCGTAGCGTGGTGTTTACCGGGCGGTAATAACGTGGGTCACATCCAAGGCAACACCCAACGGCAGCATGGTCAGTATCGGCGTAACAGTTCCCTTAGTCCGTTGGCAGCGAACCCCGCCACGGCGTCTGCCCGGTCCACGAAACCGTGCGCACCCACGGGTTCCACGGATGCCAGGAGGCCCGCGGCGTCGGCCAGGCTCATGGTCAGTTCTGCCGTAGCGTCGCCGATCGTCAGTTGCGCACGGCGCGAGTCCATCCACGCGTCCGGGCCGGGGTCGTCATGCAAGGTGCGGGTCACCGCAACGTCCTGCCAGCCGCCGTCGAGCTTCACCCGCGCCCGATAGGTGATGTCGGCGCCCCCGGTTTCCACGTGGCCCCCGGCCAGGAAGACGCGGCCACCGAACCGGGGGTGCTCCACGTAGCCCGTGAGCTGCGGTGGTTCGTCCACGGCGGCGGAGGGCAGCACTACCGTGGCCCTGAACGTGAGTGCATGGGCGCCGATGTCTCCACGGAGGGTGTCATTGAAACGCACTCCGGCCGGTGGTTCGGTCATAGCCGTGGCACCTGGGTCCTTGGCAAGGCCCGCCGGCGTCATGGAGTCCAGGTACGCGACCGCGTCCCGGTAGCCCATCCCGATCAGTGTGTCGGCGTCGATCCTGCCAAGGTAGAACTCCGGGTCCAGCGGCAGCGGATGTTCCGGCCGAACCATATGCAGCACAAAGTCGCGCCCCGCCCCGGCAGCCGCCTCGAAGTCCGCAAGGAGGGCACCCATGGCACTCATTTCGATCATGTGCACGTACTGTTCCAGGGGGCCGTCGCCCCAATAGGGCGAGTTTCCGATACACCAGATGAGCCACACTTCGTCCGCGCCGCGGCGCAGGGCTTCGGCGATGTTGGCGTCGCGTATCCAGACAGCGTCCGTCCACACTTTGCCGTCGCGTCGCAGCGGCCTGAGGAAGATGGGGAGCGACATGCCGGCGGCCATCAGTTCGGCATCGATGGCTGTGGCGTCTATCGCATGGGATCGTTTTTCGGTGAACTCCACAACGTTGAAGGAACCTTCGACGGCGCCCGGTTCCGCCGCGCGGCCACGGATGGCGGCGTCGTTGATCCCCAAGGCGGGAAAAACCTTGTTCAGGATTCCCTCGGCGTCACCGATGGCCGGCAGCGACCATGGCCCTTTGAGGTAGTCACCGAACGGGAGCGCCGAGCCGAAGTCTTTGACGTCAACACCTGACCAGCGTGCGCACATCTCCTGGGGCGACACTCCGGAAAGCACCATGCCGGCGGTGAGGATCCCGCCTGAGGTGCCGTCGACGTGCTGGAACTCCAGACCTTCCTCGGCGAGGGCCCGGAGGACGCCGGCCTGCCACGCCACGCGCATCCCGCCGCCGGCCAGCACAAGTGAGCGTTTCATGGGGTCCGGCCCTGGGGACCCACGGGACCCAAGTCCACAGCAGCCGGGCTGATGCGGCGCCAATAGACGAAGAGGAGGACCGCCGTCGCGAGGTCGAAGAACGCGACCAACAGGGCGATCGGTGCGAAGACGCCGTTCATTACCCCTATGCCCACGGCACCGAACGCTCCGGCCTTCTGGATGCCGGACCACAGGACCACCTCGGGCGACGGGACTGCATTGAGGAGGGTGTGCAGGAGCAGTCCGCCCACGACCACCATGAACATGCCTACTGTGCCGAACAGTTGGCGGGTTTCCGGCGTGGAGTCGGCGCCGATCAGCTGCAGGACGGTTCCGCCGAACGGTACCTGCACGGCGCCTGTCACCACGGTGATGATGGCGATGGCTGCAAGGATGGCGCGCAGGGGATCGGCGCGGGACCAGGCCAGCAGCCCGGGTTGCCGTGCATGGTGCGCGGGTTGGGCGGGCTGGTGCGCGCTCATGCGAAGGCCTCCCACAGTCGCCCCCGGTCAACCAGGAGCCAAACAATCGCTGCCCAGGTCAACGTGGAGACGTAGAACCGGATGTCGTTGAGCGTCATCCATCGTTTGAGCAGGCCGCGGAGTTCCGTGTCGTCGGCGAAGTCACCGCCCCGGATACGCACATTGATCGGAATGATGATGCCTTGGCCCACCCAGGTGAGGGCGATGATTCCCCCGAGGCAGATGATGGCGGGGATGAGGCGGATGGTGCCCCACTCGGACCAGACCAGGATGCCGCCGGAGATGAACATGATGGGCACGATCGCCGTGAAGAATTTGGTGGCGGCACGTGTGGGGATGCCGAAGTAGGTGTCCACGTTGTCCCGGGACAGGCCGTGCCACGTGGGGTAGAGGAAAAGCTTCAGGACCCACATGGTGCCCACGTACATGGTGGCGCCGAACAGGAAGTACAGCGCATTGACGAGGAGGAGCCAGTTCATTGGGCACCGCCAGTGACGGCGGCGCCTCGGACCCTGCTGCGGTCCGGCGGTGCCAACCACTCTTGCCCCTGCCCGAGGCTTACTACGCTGTCCAGCATGTCGCCGCCGCGGATCGCGGCTGCGTCCGCTTCCGAAGGCGCGGTCAGGAACCAGGCCTCGTAATGGTCGTCCAGGACGCCGTGCGCCTGCGGCAGCCAGGCAGTGAAGATCGGTTTGCTCTCCACCTGCAGGTTCTTCAATGGTTCGACGCCGGGCGCGTCACCAAGGATGAGGCGCGCCTTGGCTTGTGATCCGAGGGCGATGTCGCCGGTGGCCTCGAAGTAGATGTCCGATTTCCAGAGCATGTTGCGGAAGACGCAGTAGTTGGAGGCAGCGAGCTTGAGCGGCAGGGCCAACGGTTCCGGGCGTTCGATCTCGATGTAGCAGCCCAGTTGCCCGTCCTTGTCATACTGCGCGGAGACTGTGGAGTCCGTGACCACGAAGTCCAGGTTGGCTTGGTGCTTGGGCATGCCCCATATGCCCTTCCCGCCCTTCACGGAGATCTCGGAACTGACGGGAAGGTCCACCACGAATTGGCCCAGCTTAAATGTCTTCTGGAAGAGCAGCGGCAGGATGGGCGGGGCGGGCCTGCTGCCGTGGGTGATGGCGATGGCCAGCGAGTATTCTATGTACTTGCCGATGTCAGTGGATTTGTAGTTGACCACGGTGACCACCAGGAGCCCCTTGCCCCCAAGGCTGAATGGCCTCATTTCCGTTCCGGGGAGCGCCGCGGCTGCTGCCCTCTTGTTGATGGGGAAGGCCGCCATCAGCACGGGTGAATCATCGGAATTGACGGGCATCGTGTACTTGATGCCGTCGGCCAGGGCGTGCTGGCCACGGAGCCGTTCCTGCCTGCGGGGAACGGGCGAGGGCATGAGCTTGAGCACGGGGGCGACCAGCTCGGTGATTGTTTTCATGAGTTCAGCTCCTGTGCTCCGTTTAGCTCCTGGACAATGACCGGAAAAGTGTCTTGCCATGCGTGGTCGCCGAAGAAGACGTCCAGATGGCCGTAGCCGGGGATGAGATGAAGTGAGTCTTTGCCGGGGCGGTGCTTCTGGAAGAACTCGAAGGTGCGTTGCTGGCTTTCGGGCAGGAAGCAGCGGTTGTCCAACCCCGCTATGAACGCGAACCGGGCATCAGTTCGGGGAGCTTCAGCCACGAAGTTGTCCGGCAATTCGGGGTGGTCCCCGGCAGCCACCATGTGGCCTTCCCTGATGCTGCGTCCCATTTCCTCGAAGAACGTCACGGGAACTTCTGCGAACTCGCCGCTGAGCCATTGGTGGGTGGCGTCGTCGAGGTTTTCATGGGCCCAAAGGGCCGGGCGTCCGCTGCCGTACGTGAAGCTCACCATCTTGCAGACAGTGTTGTCGCACTCGTGGTGCGTGGCTTTCACCAGGCCGCGGATGGCACGCGTGAAGTACCCTTGCGACTTGTAGCCCCACGCGGGGGACAGGTATGGCGTGAAGGCTTTGACTACGGGCGTGAGGTAGTCGATTTTGAGCCGCGAGAAAGCCGGGACCACCGGATGCAGGGAAACGGCGTTGGAGACGATCGTGTCCACCTGGGGAAGCAACCCGGCAACAGCTGACATCGTGAACGATGTGGAGCCTTGGCAGTGGATGACGGCTTTCATGGTTTCCGCGCCGGTGGCTGCGAGCACATGCTCGACGGCGGCGGGATGGTCGTTGACGGCCGCATCCGCGAGCGTCCAGGACAGGGGGTCGAGGTCGATGGATGCCCGCCAGTTCAGCATCCACACATCCCATCCGTCCTCCAGCAGGACGTCCACGACGGTGGTCCGGACAGGTGGCCTGAACAGCTCGGCCCTCACGCCGGAGCCATGGACCAACAGGACCGGACCTTTCGTGGCCTCCGCCGGCGAGGTCACATGGACCAGGCTGAGGGGCGTGTTGTCCCGGGCACGGAACGGGATGACCTCGGTCCGGTGCTCGGCACGGGTGATCATCATGATGCGGTTCCCTTCCGTGCGATGGTGATGGGTTTTTCAAGCAGCCGCACGGCGGGCAGGCCGGAGGCCGGAACCAGCCGCGCGCCGTCGTCGTTGGTTGGAAACTGCCAGTCGCGGCAGATGGTGTCCACCACCAGCGGGTAGACGGTGAGGTTGCCGTCGGCGGCGAGGTGGAGGCGGAGGAAGCCCTTGTGGTCCTCGATCGATTGCCCGGACATCTTCCACGAAGACACCTCGCCAGTGGGAGTTGTCAGAATGAAGAGCGCGAAAGCCTCGCTGCCGAGCGCCCAGCCGCCAGCGTAAACCACCGCGAGCGCCAGGACGAAGGTCAGGAAATTCGGCCAGTTTTCGGGCCAGGGAAGCAGGATGACGACGGCGGTACTCACCGCGAGCGCGGACAACTGGTAGAGCGCGCCCCGGGTGAAGACCACGATTCCCGCCTGGGCTGCACCGAGCCACCGGGCGGACAGGGAGACGACCGCGAGCAGGAGCGGCATGGCCAGAATCAGGACGACGGCGAGCAGCGGCGTGTTTCCCTGGGCGAGGCTGCGGAGGCTGTTCCCGAAGGACTCACCGCGGAACGCGCTGAGGAGGGTCCACAGTGTCAAGGCTGCGATCACGTGGAGGGTGCCCAAGGACAGGCCGAATCCGGGGTTGCGGAGGGGAAGCCATGACGGCGAGAAGGGGTTGGCGAGCCGTGGCCCCAGGAGGTGTGACTCTGCCGGGCCGGGGTAGGTGGATGGTGCGCGGGTAAACCGGCGGGCTTTTGCTGGGTTTGCTGTGTTCACTGGGTCGGGCGCGCTGGAGGTCCCGCCCGGGGCGCTCGCATGGGGTGGCAGGAGGAGGTCTTCCGGGAGCCAGTGCACGTCCGAGAGGTAGGCGCCGCCCAGGCCGCACGTCATCATTTGTGTCTTGGTGGGGTCGGGCCCGGGGCGGTCGGGTCCCACTGTTTCTTCGTAGCGGGAGTAGTGGTGGAGGTCGCCGCTCAGCCACAGCCGGACGTTTGCGCCCGTGGCCTCAAACGACCCCGTCGCCGGGTCAAAGCGCCGGCGTAGGTAGTCCTGTTCGAAGAAGTTCACTTGCCGGAACTCGTTGGGTCCTGTGTGGTTGGCAGCCGCGTCCACCGGGGCAGCGTCCACCCAAAAGGGCGCGGCGACGCAGAGAATGATGGCGTCCCCGGGTTGCAGTTGCAGGGTGACGTTCCGGTAAAAGTAGTCCAGCTGCGGTTCGTCGATGTATTGGCCAAGTTGGCTGTCCAGGCCCAGGAGCCACCAGCCGGGGGTGCCTTCCCGTCCGGGTGACGGGGGTTCGCCCGTGAGGCGGACCGCGAAGTAACTCCGGGTCTGTATGGTCCGCCACGCCCCGATGCTCCGTTGCCGGGTGAACATCCGGATGAATGACGTGAGGCCGTCGTACCAGTCGTGGTTGCCGGGGAGCGCGAGCATGACCGGTACCTCGTTGCGGGGCCTGCTCTGCGTTTCATTTCCGGCATTTGGGGCGTTATGCGGGCCCCGCAATGCAGGATTTGGCAGCGCCGTCCGGTAGGGCCCGGCCATCCGGTCCTCGTATGCCGCGGGGGAGGCCACGGGATATACCTCGTCACCACCCAGGACGAGGACTTTGGCCCGTGGAAGCTCCAGCCCCTCCACTGTCAGCTTGTCCTGGGCCAGGAGCGAGGCGACGGTGTACGTGGCGTCGAAGCCATCGCCCAGGTCTGCGGTGAAATCAAGCCACAGCTCTGCCGGAGGAACCGGCCGGTCTCCTTCGGATTCTTCAAGCGCCGCTCCGTTTCCCAGCGCCCCCGGGTGCGGCAGGCCGCGGCTCATTACCGGCGGTTGAGCGGGTTGGCCCGGGACCGGGAGCTTGTCCAGGCGAAGGGGATCTGAGGGGAAGCTGCCTTCAAGCTCCCGTTTGTCCCCAAAATCGGCGAAGACCGTTGCGGCCATGACTTTCAGTGCCGTCCTCGCCAAGGACCTGGGCGAGAGCCACCGGACCGCAGGCTGGGGAGTGAAGCCCAGGACAGCGCACTGCTTGGCGAGCTCCCGACTTTTCATTGCCCAGGCGGGGTCTCAGGAGGAACAGCATCCAGACGGGCCGTCGGCCGCGGAGGGAAGCGAAGCGGGAACGGCACCCTCTTGACCGCCCGGCCGTAAACCTGCCACAGTTCACCGGCGAACAACTTCATGAAGGCAGCAAGACCCGCGGCGGGTGCAGGTCCTTCCGCGCGGAACGTGGTCAGTTGCTTGGCGAAGTCGAGCGGACGGATGTAGAGGATGCCTGCACCCACCACTCCCTCCTCCCCGCCGATGACCTCGCCGGCTTCCGGCGGCACGTGCCCGCGCAGGATCGTGGCATAGAGGATAGTGGTGTCCTGCCAGATATCCAGCCCGGCCTCGTTGTGGATCAGTTTGTGTCCAGTGAACGTGAACGGTGTTCCACCCGGATCGCGTAGCCAGAGCCGGTACAGCATGCGCCGGGCTGGTCTGCCGTCATCTGAGGTGGCCTCGACGAACAGGTTGAACCAGCCGCGCTCCACCGGCAACCTGCCCCCGAAATAGTCCGCGAGGACATAGCCATCGGCCTTCGCAGGATGGCTCGGGTCAGCGACGAAGGCCTCAATATCCTCTGCGGTGATCGTCAGTTCGAACATGATCCTGCGGCTGCGGTCCCGGCCCAGGCTCCGGCCCTTTTCCGGATCGGTGACTCCGGGGCTGAACCAGCCATGCATTTGCTCAGTGAAGCGTACGGATGTCGCGTCTTGCGAAACGCCTGCTGCTGCGGGACGCAGGCCCCGGGCGCGAGTCTCCGGTTTCGCCTCCGCCCGGGCGGCGGGAGTTTCCTCGCGGGCGGCCTTGCCTTTCGTGGCGTCCGGTGCCAATGCCCGCGGAGCCGACGCACCGACGTCGACGACGGCGCCGGCGTAGTCGCGCGGAAGGGCGGCCCCAGTCCGGGCGGCCATGGAAGGGGTGATGCCCCGCCGTCCGGGTCCGCCATCGTCACCCAAAATGTGCGCGCACGCGCGTTCGGCGAAAGCGGAAATCGTCAGCGACGGGTTGGCCCCCACCGGACCCGGCATTGCCGCGCCATCCACGACGTACAGGCCCGGGTATCCAAACACTTCTCCGTAGGAATCGCACACCGCTTCGCCGGGGTGGCGGCCTGATGGTGCGCCGCCAATGGGATGGACAGTGATGACGCGCTTTACCCACCACAGGGGGTTGTCGATGAAATCGCCGTCGAGGTCCTTGGCGATCGAGGCCATGGTTTCGCGGACCCGGCCGAAGTACTCCTTGGAGGTGGCCATGGTCCACGCAATCGCGAGGCGGCCGTCGCGGAGGGTCATGACGCCGTCGGGAATGTCCCGGCCCATGCCAAGCAGCGGCACCGAACTGGACGACAACCGACCGTCACCCAACGCTGCGGCAAGGTCGGCGGACACGTTGGAGCGCCCGGCATCGAACAGCCTGTCCTTCAGCAATTGCCCGGCCACTTTCGCGGTGCGTTTGACGGTGGTTCCGAGCTGGGCTGTCTCGATGAGCCAGTTGATAAAGGCTGGATACCCGGCGTCCTCCACGTAGTAGCCGCGACCGTCGCCGTCGTCGTCATTCAAATCAGGGATCCTGATGGCCGTGGTGATGACGGGACCGCGGCTGCCGGTGAGCGTCCGCACGCCGGGACGGGAGCCGTTGGTCGGGGGAGTCTTGGCGTCCATGATGAACGTCAGGAGGTCGCCGTTGCCGCTGAAGCGTGTGCCAAGCGCATCGCTGAGTGCCGGGAGCGAGCCGCGGTTGCGTAGCAGCAGGAAGTTGGTTCCAAAAGTGCCCGCGCCCAGGATGAGCCGGCGGCAGTGGATGATTTGTTCTGTCAGCAGGCCGCCCTGGTTTTCCGGCCGATGAACTACGTAGCGGACCTCATAGCCGCCACCATCCAAGGGCCTGATACCCCGCACATCGTGGAACGTCCGGACGTCCGCGCCCACGGCGGCAGCAGCTGAAATGTAGTTATGGTCCAGGGTGTTCTTGGCACCGGCGTTGCAGCCGATGTCGCACTCGCCGCTGAGCGTGCACGTTGTCCGGACGGTGTTGGGGCCGTGAATGCTGCCATAGTCCGGCAACGGGAGCGGTTGGTTGGTCCTTGGTTCGCCGTCACGTTCGGCCGCGAAGGTGACGGCAATCGGCGGCCTTGAGATGGCGAGACCCAGATTGGCTGCTGTTTTCTCCATCGCCAGGGTCTTTGCCGTGTCCTTGTACGGATAGGGAACCGGGCGGAGCATCTCCTCTGCCGCTTTGTAATACGGATCAAGGTCGGCTCGGGTGAACGGCCAGTTCTCGTAGCCGCCGCCGGGAATGGGCGACTCATTGACGAACCATTTTTCATCTTTGCGCAACAGCACATTGGCGTAGATCAGGGAGCCGCCGCCCAGCCCGCTGGACACGAGCCCTTCGGTGCCGCGGAAAGTCCACGCGTCGAAGAGCCCGTACAAACCGCGGTCCGGGTCCCAGAAGTTCCGCCCCATCTCCGACGGCGACCGTGCGAAGCTCCCCGGCGGGTACGGTTTGCCTCGCTCCATGAGCACCACGGATTGCCCTGCTTGGGCCAAGCGAAGGGCGGCCACCGAGCCGCCGAATCCGGAGCCCACCACCAGGGCGTCGACTTTTTCGATGCCGTCGCTGCGGCGTGGTTGATCAAAAGCGGGTCCCGGACCCGAGTTTCCAGTGTTCGCGTTCCCCAGCCGAACCATGGCCGTTCCCCTCAACCGAGAGCTGACCTGGAGTCACCCGAGTGTGGCCGGGCGATGCCTCCGCGGATTATGGCCCTTATGTTCCCACCGGGCCGGGATTCTGTCCATGAGGTGGAGTAATCCGCGTGTAGACCATGTCGAAGTCGTGCTCCAACGGTCCGCCAGGGTAGGAGCCACGTTCCAGCCGGGCTGTGATGGTGTTGCCGTCCTCGCTGAAGCGGCCCACGAACCGCTGGGGCCAATCCGGGCCGTCCCTGAAGAGGGTCCACACGTTGTCCCTGAGCGTCATGTCGTAGATCCTGGCGACACCGCGTGAATCGAAGTAGTGCTGCTGGAATGCCCCGTCCGAGCCGGTGGCACCGATGATGCTGACCGCGTTGGGATACTCGGGCCGTTCCACGGTGGAGCGCTGGATGAGGAACCCGCCGCCCTCCAGCCACTCAAAAGTGGTCCGTCCTCCGGTCTGGGCGCTGGGGATGCTGGTTTCCCATTCGCCGACCAGGATGTTCAGTTGCTCCAATGCGGGTTCTTGTTCGCGTGCCATGCCGCTCCTTCCATCTGTTTAAGGTAAGTCGCGGAGCCCGACACGCATAGGGCCACAGCGGTGGCATGATGGGCGCATGAGCCGAGTCACCTGCGATCTCACTGTGTCCTTGGACGGCTTCGTCGCCGGTCCCAACCAGAGCCTGTCCGAGCCCTTGGGCGAGGGCGGAGAAGACCTGCACCGCTGGCAGTTCGAAGAGCGGGAAGAGAACGCGGCCGAGATTGCGGGGATCCTTGAGGCCGGGGCGTACATCATGGGCCGGAACATGTTCGCCGGTCCCGGACCGGGAGCGTGGGCTGAGGATTGGCGAGGCTGGTGGGGTGAAGAGCCGCCCTACCACGCTCCGGTTTTCGTGTTGACCCATCAGGTCCGCGAGCCGTTGGAGATGCAGGGCGGTACCACCTTTCATTTCGTCAATGACGGGATTGAGGCTGCCCTGTCCCGGGCAAGGGAAGCAGCGGGTGGCAAGGATGTGGCAATAGCAGGCGGTGCTTCGACTGCGAGGCAGTTCTTGTCGGCGGGATTGATCGATGAGCTACGGCTCCACACTGCGCCCATCGTCCTGGGCGGGGGCGAGCGCCTTTTGGACGGGGTACGCGATATCAGGCTGGAGCCAACCGCCGTGAGCAACAGCAGGTTCGCCTCCCACGTGCGCTACCGGATGCTGCGTTAGCCGCGGTGGTTGCACCCCGAATGGCTGCGGCTCTTAATTGTCCGGCGCCCGCTGTACACTAAAGTATCGAACATATATTCGAATAAAGGTGTGTTGTGGGCGTGATAGTCGGCCCCCGCGTGATAGATGCGGGCTTTTCCCTGGTTTCGGTGCTGCTGGCTCCGGTCGCGGTGGCAGCGGGGTATCCGTCGCCTGCCCAGGACTACTTCGATGGGCGGATTGACCTCAACGAGCACTTGATCAAGGACGTCACCAGCACCTTCGTTGTAAGGGTCACGGGACAATCGATGGAAGGGGCGGGTATCAGCGACGGTGACGAGTTGATCGTTAACCGGGCGTTGGAGCCCAAGGATGGGTCCGTCGTCGTGGCTGTCCTGGATGGTGAGTTGACCATCAAGAGGCTCCGCGTCACGTCCGACGGAGTGGTTCTTCAAGCGGACAATCCCAAGTATCCGGACATCAGGGTCCCGGCGTTGTCGGAGTTGACTATCTGGGGCGTCGCCACGACGTGCCTCCACCACATCTAACGTGCGGGTGGCGCCGTGGAGTTGCGAACCACCAGCTGCGGCGTCAGGCGCTTGTCCGCGACGGGAGCATCGGGATGATCGAGGCGCTCCAAGGCTACGACGCCTGCAACCCGGCCGAGCTCAACGGCGTGCAGGTCTACGGACGTGAGGTCGATGCCGTGCAGTCTTGCGATCCTTGAATCGTCGTAACCCACCAGGGAAAGGTCCGTGGGTACTGTCAACCCGCGGGCGTAAGCGGCCTCACGGACACCCAAGGCGAATTGGTCGTTGTGCGTGAAAATCGCCGTGGGGCGGTCCGGTGCATCCAGTAAGCTGGCAGCCGCGCGCGTCCCGGCTTCCTGGGTGTAGTCCTCCGCTGTGACCACCCGGGGCTCCAGGCCCGCCTCTTTCATGGCGCGTTCGTAGCTCTTTCGACGCACCGTGTGCCCCTCGTACTCCGGCCCCGCGAAGTGGGCGATGCGCTTGTGCCCCAGGGCGAGGAGGTGTTCGGTCGCCATCCGGGCGCCCGCGTCGTCGTCGGAATACACGCTGTCCACGCCATCCACCTGGCGGGTCACGCTCACCAGGGGCACCACTTGGGCCAACTCCCGCACGTCGGTGTCCGGGTCCAGTAGCGTCGCGGCGATGATGATGCCAACGCGCGCCTCAATCAGGGAGTCAATGGCGCCCTGGTCCACGCCGTCGACGGACCGGGAAACGCTGAGGATCAGCCGATTGCGGTCGTGGGGAAGCGCCATCCTGACGCCGCTGAGGATGTCGGCGTACACCTCGTTGCGGATGTCCATCAGGTAAAGGCCGACGGCGGAACGGTGCTTGCGTGCCAGATCGGCGGCTACTGCGTTGGGCCGGTAGCCCAGACGCTTGGCGGCGTCAAAGATGGCCTGCTTGGTTTCGCCGCTGACGCCGGGGGCGCCCCTGAATGCGAAGGATACGAGTGTTCGGGAGACGCCTACCTCGCGCGCGACATCGCTTTGCGTCGCGGGGCGTTGCTGCCGGTCGGGAGCCATAGCTCATCCTCCCACGCCTCGAAGGGGAAATGTTCGTCATTTGTTAGTTTGACCTTACATTTACGCCTTTCGCGCGTTAGTCTGTATTTAGAGCGGGTGAGTATGACCCGCACCACACCTGACAAAGGAGTCCTGATGTCTGCTACCCAGATGCAGCGGGATGGCGCCCCCAGCGCCGCGCTTCCTCCGCTGAGCAACGGCCCCCATCGCAAGCGGCTGGGCCTTGTTGCCCTCGTAGCCACGTTCGGCGGCCTGTTGTTCGGCTACGACACTGGTGTCATCAACGGTGCATTGCGACCAATGACGGTCGACCTCGCGCTGACGCCGCTGACCGAAGGGATCGTCACCAGCTCGCTGCTGTTCGGGGCCGCAGCCGGGGCGGTCGGCGGAGGCCGGTTGTCCGATAGCTGGGGCCGCAGGAAGACCATCATCCTCCTGGCCATGCTGTTCTTCGTCGGAACCCTCGCCTGCGTGTTTGCGCCGAGCTTCGAGGTGATGGTTATTGGCCGGGTCATCCTCGGCCTTGCTGTGGGCGGCGCGTCCACCGTGGTTCCCGTCTTTCTGGCTGAGCTGGCGCCCTATGAAATCCGGGGTTCCCTCGCGGGCCGCAATGAACTGATGATTGTCATCGGCCAGCTCGCCGCATTTGTCGTCAACGCAATCATTGGCAACATCTGGGGTGAGTTCGGGGGAGTCTGGCGGATCATGCTTGCCGTTGCCGCGCTGCCGGCCATCGCCCTTTTCTTCGGGATGCTGCGGATGCCCGAGTCGCCGCGTTGGTTGATTTCCAAGGGCCGCAACCAAGAGGCTTTGGCTGTCCTCAAGACGATCCGTTCCGAGGACCGCGCCGAGGCTGAAATGGCCGATGTGAAGCACCTGGCCGAAGAAGAGAAGGCCTCCAAGGCGACGTCGTGGGGTGCCCTGAAGGACAAGTGGATCCTCCGGATCGTCCTGGTGGGCATTGGCCTGGGCGTGGCCCAGCAGCTCACCGGCATCAACTCGATCATGTACTACGGCCAGTCCGTGTTGGTTGAGGCCGGGTTCGACTCGAGTGCCGCCCTCATCGCCAACATCGCACCGGGCGTCATTGCGGTCGTGGGTGGCATTATCGCGCTCTCGCTCATGCAGCGTGTGAACCGCCGGACCACACTGCTCCTTGGCTTCACGCTCACCACGGCATGCCACTTCCTGATCGGCATCGCTTCGATCGTCCTCCCGGTCGGCAATGCTGCCCGCCCGTTCGTCATCCTGTTCCTGGTGGTTGCCTTCGTGGGGTCGATGCAGACCTTCCTCAACATCGCCGTTTGGGTGATGCTGTCCGAGATTTTCCCGCTGCATGTTCGTGGATTCGCCATCGGACTTTCGGTGTTCTGCCTGTGGATTGCCAACGCCCTCCTTGGTCTTTTCTTCCCGACCCTCGTGGCGGGCGTGGGGATCACCGGCACGTTCTTCCTGTTCGGGGTGGTGGGCATCCTGGCACTCGTCTTCATCTACACCCAGGTTCCCGAAACGCGTGGTCGCACGCTGGAAGCCTTGGAAGAGGACGTCACCACCGGCGCGATCTACCTGGTGCACAAGAAGGAGTCCGCGAACTCCTAGTTTGCACCCAACTGAGTCGCAGTAGAGCGCGTTTAGACCCGTCAAAACGCGCTCTGCTGCGACCTACTTGGGTGGGGCGTTTTTTGTCGGGGCGTAGCAGTACAGTGGATGTATTCGAAGATCTGTTCGAATAGTCGGCGTGTCATCCAAGGGGATGCCGGCACGCCTGCTATGGCCCGAGCGAAGGATGCGCATGTCCAAACCAGTCCTCATGCACCGGATGCAGGAGATCGCCCACGTGGATATCAACTGCTTCTATGCCTCGGCCGAACGCGCCTTCAACCCGGCCCTGGAAGGCCAGCCAGTGATCGTATTGTCCAACAACGATGGCTGCGCAGTCACCAGATCACCGGAGGCCAAGAAACTGGGGATCAGTTTGGGAGATCCGTGGTTCAAGCTGGCGCCACGAGCCAAGGAGTGGGGACTCGTAGCACTGTCCAGCAACTACGAGCTTTACGGAGACATCAGCTCGCGGGTCATGGAGCTGCTGGGACGGTACTCCGCCTGGCAGGAGGTCTACTCCATCGACGAGGCCTTCCTCGGAGTGAGGGGCGAACCCGGCAGCCTCCTGGAACTTGGCCGCACCATCAAGGAAGCCTGCCGCAGGCATGTCGGAGTTCCAGTCTGTGTCGGCATTGCGCCTACCAAGACCCTCGCCAAGTTGGCCAATAAGTGGGCCAAGCACAATCCGGACTTCAACGGCGTGTGCCGGTGGGAATCCGTTCCCGAGGAACAGCGCGAAGCCCTCATGTCCCGCTTGTCCGTCATTGAAATCTGGGGAGTCGCCACGAGGCTCACCAAGCGCCTGAACGCGATGGGAATCTTCTCGATATTGGACTTGCTCCGCGCAGATCCTGTTGCGCTCCGGGACAAGTTCTCCATCGTCATGATGCGTACGGTCCTGGAACTGCAGGGCACGCCGTGCATCCCCATGGAAGAGGAAAGGATCGGGCGGGACCAGTTGATCTTCTCCCGCTCTTTTTCGACCCCCATCACGACGACGGCCGAATTACGGCAGGTGCTCAGCGTCTACGGCCAGATGGCAAGTGCCCGGCTCGCAAAGCACGATCTTCAAGCAAAGCTGTTGACGGCCTTCGCAGCAACATCCGTCTACAACCCCAGCGACAAATCCTTTCCCACGGTCAACGTCAGGCTTCCCATGCCCACCGCAGATCCGGTGCTGCTGACCAAAGCTGCGCATGCCCTGATCCCAAGGATCCAGGAAGGTGTCCGTTACGCGAAAGCCGGGATCATGGTCACGGACCTACGGCCCAGCGGCAACCAGAAACCACTGGAAACCTTCGAGAACCGCCATGAAGAACGCGGCATCGGCACACTGCTGGAAGACGTCAGCAAGCGCTATGGTCGTGGCTCCATCGGCCTGGGCCACGCGGGCATCAGGGGAGGCCCGGACTGGTCCATGAAACGCGACATGCTGAGTCCCCGCTACACCACCAACTGGGACGAGCTTCCGTTGGTAAAGGCGGCGTAGCGGGGAGGCAGGAACACCTATGCCCGGAGCCGGTATCCCCGCTTCACCACGGTTTCCACGAGCTTGCCATCCGGAAGCGAGGACCGCAGACGGCTCACGGTCATATCCAACGCGTGCACGGAACCACGGAGATCCAGGAGGTCCGAGAGCGCCTCGCGGGACAACACAGCACCGCCGGCTCCGAGGAGCGCCCGGAGCAGGAGCAGCGGCGCCGGAGCGAGTTCCACTACTTCGCCGTTGATCCGCAGGCACCGTCCGCGCAGCTCGATCGTGGCCGACTTCGTTTCCAGCCGGCGCACGTGGTTCAGGGACAAATGCTCCGTCACCAGGCGAATCAGCGCCCCCATGCGGTAACGGTCGGGAATGAGTGGCGCCAGCCCGGCGTCGACCAGTGGCTGGGCGGTGACCGGCCCCACGGCGGCAACAGTGACGGGGCCCTTCAGTGCCTCAATAAGTTGGCGGTAGAGGCCCATCTCGTGTGCTGTGCTCCACATCGCGTCCACGGCAGGGGCGCTGGTGAAGGTCAGGACGTCCAGGTTTCCGCTGCACACAGCTTCGATGAGTCGGGGCAGCTTGTCCTCGCCGTCGGGCTTCACCCAGCGGTACGGAGTCACCGTGAGCACATTGGCGCCGGACATCCGCAGCCGCTCCAGCTGGCGGACGTCGGTGTATCCGTGGAGCTGCACGGCTACGGTCTTGCCTCGGACGCCTTCGGCCAGGAGCATGTCCACCAGTGTCGCCGTGGTTTCGTCGCTGCTGATTCCGACGTCGGCAAGCCCGGCGGCGCGGACGGCACCACGGGCTTTGGGTCCACGGACGAACATGCGGCAAGCGGACAACGTTTCCAGGAGTTGCTCGCCGATGCCAAAGGAATCCGCGGCTTCGCACCAGCGGCGCATTCCGTAGGCGGTGGTGGCGATGCAGATGTCCGGCTTGGCCGCAATGATGGCGCGGGTGTCCTCAATGAGGACAACGTCTTCCTGCACCGGCGCGATCTTGAGGGCGGGCGCATGTAGCACGCTCGCACCGCGCCGCTCGAGGGCTTCGATGAGGTCCCGGGAACGGCGGTGCGAGGTGACGCCGATCCGGAAGCCGTCCAATGGTGCTTCGGCGGCCTCGGAAACGTCCGGGGAAACGGTGGCGTCCTTGGCTTCGAGAACACTTTCAACAGTCATGGGTCTACCTTCAGGCTTCAAGGAGCGAAGCCGCGAGCCGGCTCAGTTCAGCGGATGCTTCGGCATGATTACGGTTGGCTTCAGCCACCCTGACCACCTCGCCAATGACCAGCACGGCCGGGTTGCTGCAACCTGAAGCTGCAGTTTCAATCGTACCGAGATCCGCGATGGTGGTGCGTTGGCCCGGGCGGTAACCCCGCTCCACCACAGCCATCGGCATGTCGGAAACCATCCCGGCCCGGCGCAGGCCCGCGGCCAGCTGTGGCAGGGTTCCGATGCCCATGAGCACAACGATGGTGCCGCCCAGCCCTGCCAAGTGGGTGTGCTCCTTCTCGGTGAGCGGAGCATGACCGGAAACGACGGTGAACATGTGGCTAACTTCGCGGTGGGTCACCGGAATGCCCGCCGCCGCAGGGACGGAAATGGCACTCGTGACACCGGAAATAACGCGGACGGGAACGCCGGCAGCAACACAGGCCGCCACCTCTTCGCCACCGCGGCCGAAGACGTACGGGTCACCGCCCTTGAGCCGGACCACGTTCTTGCCCAAGAGGGCAGCTTCCACCATGAGCTTCTCGATATCACGCTGCGTCACCTTGTGGTGGCCCGGCTGCTTTCCCACGTCGACGAGCTCGGCAGACGTCAGGTCGGCGAGCTCCTGGTAGGGGGCAAGACGGTCGTAGAACACGACGTCGGCATCCCGCAAGGCGTCGACGGCCCCTACTGTGAGCAGATCCAGGGCACCAGGGCCGCCGCCCACCAAGGTCACCTGGCCTTCGTCGCCGGGAGCAGGCTCAAACGCTACGGGAACCCCGGCATCGCGGCACCGCTGAACCAGCGGCAGCCAGCCGGTCCCGCCGTCGTCCACAACTGCCACCAGGAAGGGACGCTCCGGCAGTGGCCCGTCACCCGGTGCCCCGGCAGGGGTGCTGAGGCGGTAGACGGTGGCGCCGGCCGCCTGGTAACGCCGCACTGCTTGGCGGGCCGTTTTCTCCGATCCCGTGACGAGTACGTCGCGGCCGGTGAGGTCAATGGTGAGCTGCATGGAGTCCTCCTAGTGTTCTGCGCCGGCAGTACTGCGGACCGGGATGGTGGAGGCGATGAGCACGCCGCCCTTTTCCTCGTTCGTCGCGGGGCGGATCTGGCCTCGCTCCGGAACGAAGGAGATGGACTCGTCCTTCTGGTTGGGGGCGTTGACGAAGGAACGGAAACGGCGGAGGCGCTCGGGGTCCTTCAGGGTTTCAGCCCATTCGTCCTCGTAGGTGTCGATGTGCTTGGCCATCGCGGCTTCGAGCTCTTCGGCGATGCCTAGAGAGTCATTCACCACCACGTCCTCAACGTGCTTCAGCCCGCCGTCGAGTTCTTCCTGCCAACGCGCGGTACGCTGCAGGCGGTCTGCCGTTCGGATGTAGTACATGAGGTAGCGGTCGATGTACTTCAGCAGGGTTTCGTCGTCCAGGTCCTTGGCAAGCAGCTGGGCGTGAGCCGGCGTGGCGCCGCCGTTGCCGCCCACGTACAGGTTCCAGCCGTCTGCCGTGGCGATCACGCCGACGTCCTTGCCGCGGGCCTCGGCACACTCACGGGCGCAACCCGAAACACCCATCTTCAGCTTGTGCGGGCTGCGCAGGCCGCGGTAGCGCAGCTCCAAGGCGATGGCCATCTGCACCGAGTCCTGGACGCCAAAGCGGCACCAGGTGGAACCAACGCAGGACTTCACAGTGCGCAGGCTCTTGCCGTAGGCCTGGCCGGATTCGAAACCGGCGTCCACCAGTTCCTTCCAGATTTCCGGGAGCTGTTCCAGCCGGGCACCGAACATATCGATGCGCTGGCCACCAGTGATCTTGGTGTAGAGGCCGTACTTCTCCGCAACAGCAGCGATGACGCCCAGGCCCTTCGGGGTGATTTCACCGCCGGCGATGCGCGGAACCACGGAGTACGTGCCGTCTTTCTGCATGTTGGCCAACGCACGGTCGTTGGTGTCCTGCAAGGTGCCTCGGCCGGCATCCAGGACATACGCGGAGTGCTGGCTGGCAAGGATGGAAGCAATGGTTGGCTTGCAGATATCGCAACCGGCACCAGTGCCGTACTTGGCCATGATGTCTTCGAAGGACGTGAGCTCCAGGACGCGGATCGCGTCGAAGAGCTCCTGGCGGGACAGGCTGATGTGTTCGCAAAGGGCCTTGGAGACCTCAACGCCGGCCTTCTTCAGTTCGCTTTCAAGGAGCTTCTTCAACATCGGGACGCAGGAACCGCACTGGGTGCCGGCACGGGTGCAGCCCTTGAGCTCGCCAAGTTCCTGCACTGGCGCGTTGCCTTCGCAGGCGCCGCAACCATTGATGGTGTCGCGGATAGTACCGGCGGCCACGTTGTTGCAGGAGCAAAGGATGGCGTCGTCGGGAAGTTCGGTTTCCGGTGCTTCGCCGCCGCCTGCCGCGCTCAGGAAGGCGCCGGGTTCAGCGGGGAGCTCGCGGCCCAGGAGCGGACGCAGGCTCATGTATGGGGAAGCATCTCCCACGAAGATGCCGCCCAGCAGGGTCTTGGCGTCATCCGTGGTGACAATCTTCTGGTACACACCGCGGGCCGGGTCGGCGTAGACGATTTCCAGGGAGTGCTCAGTCCTGGCAAACGCGTCACCAAAGCTGGCTACGTCCACACCGGACAGCTTGAGCTTGGTGGCCGTGTCAAAGCCGGGGAACGTTGCCTCGCCGCCGTGGAGACGGTCAGCCACGATCTCGGCCATGGTGTTGGCTGGCGCAACAAGGCCCAGGCACATGCCGCCAAAGTTGGCTACCTCGCCGATCGCCCAAATACCGTCCACCTCGGTGGCACAGAAATCGTTGATGACCACACCGCCGCGCTGGCCCAGGCTGAAGACCTGCTCTTCCCCCTCGGCGGCACGGAACAGTTCGTCGCGCGGTTTCACGCCGATTGCCACGATCACGAGGTCCGCAGGGATAGTGCGGCCGTCCGCCATGAGGACTCCGGTGACCTGGCCGTCGGCGTCCGTCACTACCTCGGAGGGGAAAACGCCGCCGTGCACTTCGAAACCCTTGGCTTCGATCAGGCGGCCAAGCGCCTGGCCGGCGCCCTCATCGAGCTGTGTGTTCATCAGCCATGGTGCGCCGTTGATGACAACCGGGGTTGCGCCAAGCTGCTCCGTACCGGCAGCGGACTCCAGGCCCAGGAGGCCACCACCGATGGTGACGGCGTTCACCTTGCGTCCCAGCTTCGCACCGAGGTCGGCGATCGCCTTGTTGATGGCCCACACGTCTTCGAGCGTGCGGTACACGTGGGTGTGCTCGGCTCCCGGGATCGGCAAACGCATGGCGTCCGAGCCCGAAGCGACCACCAGTTCGTCGTACTCGTACTTGTTGCCGGCGGCGGTGAGGACGCTCTTTGCGTCGGCGTCGATCTTGATGGCGCGCTCGCCGGTCTTCAGGGTCAGTGCCTCGTGGTCCCACATGGACGCCTCACCCAACGTAAGGTCCACATCCGTTTCCGTCAGGGCCTTGCTCAGTGCCACGCGGTCGTAGGGAAGGTGGGCTTCCTCGGTGAGCACCGTGACCTGCCAGCCTTCAAGACCGCGGTTGTACATGGCGTCAGCGAAACGGTGGGCTGCAGGGCCGCCTCCGACAACGACGATGCGGCGCGGGTTCTCTGTACTTGAAGTGTGTCCGGTCACTGGTGGGCCTTTCGCAGTTGTTGCAGACGGATCTCCGCAACTTGTGAATCCAGCCTAGGGAGGGGCAGTTTCGCTTCAGTTTCCCGTTTGTTTCGTGATCTTAACTTCTGCATCACGAACGCATTTCGCGATCTGTGAGGTCTCTTTTACGCGCCGGACACAAACGCAGACACCGCATGAAACACCCGCGCCCTAGCGTGGAGGAGTGGCCGCAAGCGTGGCCCGGTCCGGGGGAGTGACGGTGGAATTGCCAGCACCCGGACACAGTGAGAGGGGCTGAAAATGACCGTAATTCTTGACCGTGCCGAGGACCTGGCCACAGCAACCTGGCACAGCGTGTGCCCGCTGGACGAACTCGAACTGGCCTGGGGCGAAGCGGCACTTATCGAGGGCCGGCAGGTGGCGTTGTTCCGCACCGCGCCTGACCAGGTATTCGCCGTCGCGCAGCAGGACCCGGCAACGCTGGCCAACGTGATGGCCCGCGGCATCATCGGATCCCGCGGCAGCCGGCCGACCATCGCGTCACCGCTGCACAAGGAGGTCTACGACCTCGAAACCGGTGAGTGCTTCACGCACCCTGAGCTGAAGCTCGCAACGTATGCCACCCGGATCGTGGACGGCTACATCGAGGTTGAGCTCTAAAAGGAGCTCCTACAGGCCCAGCGCTTCGCGGACATCCCGCAGGACGTCGTCCAGGGATGTCCGCGCTGCAAGCCGCGCAGCGGGTAGCTCTGCTGCGGACTCCACTGCCTGGATGACCTCCAGGTAGCATTTCAATTTCGGCTCCGTGCCGCTTGGCCGGATGATCACGCGGCTCTGGTCCCGCGTAATGTACAGCAAACCGTCCGTGGGCGGCAGGCCTTCGCTTCCTTCCGAAAGATCCGTGAAGACCTCGACGGCGGACCCTCCGAACGCTTCCGGCGGGTTGACCCGCAAGCGGTTCATCATGGCATCCAGCAGCCCAAGGTCGGCCACGCGGATGCTCAATTGGTCGCTCGCGTGCAGTCCGTGCACCAAGTACAGGTCATCGAGCGTGTCGAAGATCGACTTTCCCTCGGCCTTGGCAGTTGCCGCCAACTCCGCAATGAGCACCGCCGCCGAGATGCCGTCCTTGTCCCGGACCAGGTCCGGTGCGACACAGTAGCCCAAAGCCTCCTCATACCCGTAGGTGAGGCCGGGGACGCGGGAAATCCATTTGAAGCCCGTGAGTGTTTCCTCGTGCGCGTAGCCCGCTGCTGCAGCGATCCGGGCGAGCAAGCGCGAGGAGACAATCGAGTTGGCAAAGACACCCGCCCGAGGCTCGTCACCGGAAACGGTCGCGAGCCGGGCAACCACGTGCGCGCCGAGCAGCGCACCCACTTCATCGCCACGCAACATCCGCCAGGTTCCCGTGGCGGGATCCACCGCCGCAACCGCGGCCCGATCGGCGTCGGGATCGTTGGCGAGGACGATGTCCGCATCAGCGTCTGCGGCAGCCGCCAGGGCGAGGTCCAACGCTCCGGGCTCTTCGGGATTGGGGAATGCGACCGTGGGGAAGTCCGGATCCGGTTCTGCCTGTTCCGCAACGAGGGTGACGTCCGCAAAGCCTGCCGAATTCAGCACGGACACAACCGTTTCTCCGCCCACCCCATGCATGGGCGTGAGGACGATTTTCAGGTTCCGGGCCGGGAAATGTTCCCGGTCCACCAGGCCGGCCATGGCAGTTTCGTATTCAGCGGCAATCGATGCGGGCAGGACGGTCCAGCCGTCGTCCGCCAGGGCGATCGAGTCCAAGGCACCTACGGCGTCGATCTTCGCCGCAATCTCCGCGTCGTATGGCGCCACAATCTGGGCGCCCCGCCCGCTCTCACTCACGGCATTCCGCCCGAGGTAGACCTTGTAGCCGTTGTCCTGCGGCGGGTTGTGGCTGGCCGTGACCATCACGCCGCCGTCGCAATCCAGGGCCTTGACAGCGTAGGCGAGTATCGGCGTCGGAAGCGCGCTTGGCATCAGCAACGCCTCGATGCCCGCTGCCGTGAAGATCGCCGCCGTCTCTTCGGCGAAGATGTCCGAATTGTAGCGGGCATCAAAGCCGACGACGGCGCGCGGCCGGGTTCCCGGCGACGCAGCGGCGACGGTTTCGTTGAGGAAAGCCGCCAAACCCGCCGCAGCACGCCGGACGACCACACGGTTCATCCTGTTCGGACCGGGGCCCAGTGCTGCACGAAGCCCGGCCGTACCGAACTGCAGCGTGCCGTTGAAGCTGTCACCGAGTTCCTGTACCGAACCGGGATCTCCGTCTTCGGCCAGCCCGATGAGTTCGCGGAGAGCGGCCGATGTGGCGGGGTCCGGGTCCTGGTCCGCCCACTCCCGGGCGTCCTTAATGAGCTGTTCGAATGCGGCATCGCTGCTTGATGTCATAGGGACAAAACTATCCTCAATGACTGCCTCCTCGGCAACGAGGCGTGGGGACGGGTTATAAAATCCGGGACGTGACCACGAAGTCCGTGTCACCGTCCGTGCTGAAGACCGAGGATCCCGTGGTGTCCCACTCAGGGAAGAAAGTGTCGGAGATGACGGCGGAGCCGTCCTGCGCGAAGACCTCCACGGATGAGGAATCCAGGAGGATGCGCAGGTGGACTTTCTGGTCAGAACCGCCGGAGTCGGGCAGCGAAACCTCGTGATAAGGGCTGAATTTTTCTGAGAAGTTGGTGGTTCCGGCCCGGGAACGGTCAACCTTCAGTGTGCGCGACTCCCTCGTGTAGGAGATCCGCAGTCCTGCCTGGCCGTCCGCTGACGAACGGAGGACAACCCCTGCCTCGCGTGCCGACGCAAGGTCCATCTCCACGTCGATCAATTGCGTGCGGCTCCGGAAATCGTTGCCCAGGTCCTCCAGCGATGAGCTGACGGTGAGGTTTTTGCTCTTGACCTCACCGGAACGTCCTAACGCGTCCACCGCAGCGGCCGCGATGGCTGAGCGCAATTCGAGCCTTTTCTCCCCGCGGACGAGCTTGAGTTCGCGTGGAATGGCCATGGAACCCCGCCACGGCGTGGTGGGGACGTGCTGGGCGTAGTCCCAGTTGCCCATCCAGCCAAGCAGCACGGGCTTTCCGCCGGGAGCGCCGGAGATGGAGTTGGCCGCGTAATAGTCAGCCCCGTGGTCAAGCCACTGACTTTCGTGGAGCGGCGCGTCAGGTGCGGCCGCGTCCTCGGCAACAAAACGCGTGCCATCGAATTCGCCCACGAAGTACTGCATGCCCGAGCCGCCGGCGATGCCGCCGGGGTTGATGCTCAGCAGCATGACCCACTTCTTCGCTGTGGACCCGTCCACATCCATCTGCACCAGCTCGGGCACTTCCCAAAGCCCGCCCTGGGCGCCGGCGCCGGAGAAATCGCTCAGGAAGTCCCAGCGCAGCAAGTCCGTGGATTTGAACATCTTGACCACCTGGGCGTCGGCGACAACGGTGGTCATCACCCAATAGCGGCCTGGTTCGTACCAAGTGACCTTGGGGTCGCGGAAGTTGTTGTTGGTGGGCGACAGGTTCAGCACGGGGTTGCCCTTGTACTTCTGCCATGTGGCACCCTTGTCCAGGCTGAAAGCCACCGACTGGGCCTGTGCGCCCTTCGGGAGGGCCCCGTTGTTGCCATAGGCGCTCGTGTACAGGGCAACCATGGGCGGGTTCTCAGCGGAGCCCAGGCCCGACGCGTTGTTCGTATCCATCACGATGCAGCCCGAGAAAATCTCTTCCTCCGCGCTGGCTTCCATGGCCACAGGCTGCTGTTCCCAGTGCACCAGGTCCGTGCTGGTGGAGTGGCCCCAGGACATGTTGCCCCAGGAGTTTCCGCGGGGGTTGTACTGGTAGAAGGCGTGGTATGTGCCGTCGTGGTAGACGAGGCCGTTGGGGTCGTTGAGCCAGTTCTTTTCGGCGGTGAGGTGGACTGCCGGCCGCCACGGGTCCGAAGCGGCAGGTTGCGGCGCGCGCGAGGCGGGGACCGGCGTCGGGCCTTCCGCGGTGCGTTGAGCAGTGCAGGCGGCGGCTGAGAACGAAACCACGACGGCGGCACTGGCCGCGAGCAGTTGGCGGCGGGACAGCTTGGGGCTGGTTGAGGCGGGGTTGGGGAAAGTCATGGGGGTAAATCCTGGGGGGGTTGGGGTGGCGGGGCCGGCCTTTCTGATGCCGGCCCCGCCGTGGCCATATGGCCGGGGTGGTCCGGCCTACTTGTAGAGGCCTTCGCCGCCAACGCGGACGTTGGTGGGGAGGTAGCCGAAGGGGCCAAGTCCGTTCTGGCCGAAGCTGCGGTCAACCTGCGTCACGCCCGCCTTGAAGTTCATCTTCACGGTGGGGGACAGGGAGCCGCCGCGGACGCCGTCGACGTTGTCGATGAAGGACTGCACGAGGCCGCCCGGCTGGACGTAGTGCGAGTACGCCTGGAACTGGCGGCCGTTCTGGCGCGGGTCCGGACCTTCCGGTGCGTTGGCCGGCATGTTGAGGTCCGTGGGCGAGCCCAAGGCCAGGCCGCTGTTGTTGACCGGCTGGTAGTCGGAACGGATGCCGTCGCCTACGAAGCCGTAGACGCCGTCCGGGCCGCGCATGCCATCCGCGTACGTGAACTGGTGGCTGATAGTGAACAGGTAGTACTTGTTCTTGCCGTCCTCGTTCTGGATGTAGATCTGCGGACGCTCAGTCTGGTCGTTCACGCAGTTGGCGGACAGGATCGGGGGCAGGAAGCTCCACTTGGTCAGGTCCTTGGTGTCCGCCACGGCCAGGCCCACGTTGGCGGTCTGGTACCAGGCGCCGGTGGTGTTGTTCACCTGGTCAAGGGTTTCTGCGTTGGGATCGCCGGGGCGGTAGCCCAGGTCTTCCTGCTTGCACTTGTAGGAACCGCGGGTGCCGCCGGTGTTGCCTTCGAAGACCATGAACGTCTTGCCGGGGTGGGCGGGGTCAACGAATGTGTACGGGTCGCGGAACGCGAAGCCCGGGTTCTGGGCCTTGTTCTGGTACCACTTTCCGTCCGGCTCCAGGAGCTTGGTGTGCTGGAAGCCGTCGAAGGTCACGCCGTCCTGGTTGGCGTGGATGTTGCCCAGCGCCTTGGCGATCACGGCGTCGGGCGCAATGCCTCCACCGCCGGCGTTGCGCTCGGCCACGTCATAGAACGTGGTGGCCGTGTAGAAGACGTTGATCTTGTTGCCCTGCATGAGGCGCGTGGAGCCGGACCATTCCGTGTTGCCGATGGAGGAGTTGGGCAGGAACAGATGTCCGCCGTAGTTCCACTTGTCCTTGGCAGGATCCGCGTTGGTCTTCCGGAAGAAGTAGCCGATGCGGGCGTTCCAGTGGCGCTGGTCGAAGCCGTAGCCTGCGTGGCGGTCGGCTACGAGGGCGAAGATGACGTCCCAGCCCTTGTAGCTGATCTGGTTGGCGTGCTCGTCGGTCAGGGACCAGGTGTCCCATACCCAGACGTCGTCGTTCATGGCCGGGAAGTCCTTGGGGATCTCCGGCATCGTGACGTCGGGGCTCATGGAGTTCTCGCCGGGAGCGACGTTGGGATCGCTCTGCGCCATGATCTGCTTGGCATCCGCGCGCGTCCACTTGGAGGTGAAGTTGGCGGCAGGGTCGTAGGCCTGCTGCGTGTGCTTGGTCGGCAGCGGGAAGCCGGGCGTGGGTGCCGGCATGGTGTTCGACGGCGGGTCGGCCGGCAGGTTGGCCTGCGCCGCCGGTGACACCAGCAGGATGCTGCCGGCCACGCCTGCTGCGGCAGCCAAGGCGGTTGCCTTGCGAAGCCGGCGGCGAGGCCGTTGAGGGGTTGAGTGCGTGTTCATGCTTGCTCTTCTCGCGGAGTGTTGGACTTCGTGGAGTGGGGCGCATGCCCTGGGTTCCCCTGAATGGGGCTCTCAACTCAGGCGTCCTTCGATCCGCTGGTGGCGTCTTCGAGGGACGCCATCGTTTCGAGGTAGCGCGGGGTCCTTCATGGGGACCCGCGGCAGTGGCTCCGGCACGTCGACTTACCGGGGCGATCTCCACGCTAAACACGTGTGAGGGAACAAATCAAAGCGTGTTTCGGAGCGAAGAAGGGCCTGGGAAGGGGGAGGCGTGCAAGCGCTTACATTGCCACTGCGCGCGCGTGCCATTTCCGTCGCTACGAAGTCAAATGTTTCTCGATAAAACAGACTTATTCTGAGAATTCACTGTGTGTTTACAAACGCGGAACATGACTTGACGGCCCGGTTCAGTTCCCGTATGCCCTCACCCAACTAGGTCGCATTTGTGCACGTTCTGAGCACCGAAAACGCGCACAACTGCGACCCAGTTGGGTCTGCTCAATTCCAATCGATGGACGTAAAATGTGGTAGCGAGTCCGGACCTGAAGTCATGGTCCCCGCCACCAGAGCTGGTGCAGTATGTGTGAGTTACCGAAGCGGCGTTGGCGCTCATCGATTACTCCACTGCGGCTTGTCATCACCGTGATTGCCCTGGCAACCATCGTGGCAGGCGGGCTTTTGCCGGAATTCCTGTCGGCCCTCCCTGTCGGTGCCGGGCTCCTGACCCTGGCCGTGGCTGTTCTCATGCCTGCCGTCAAGGAGATCGACTTCGGGCTTTCACCCAACATCAAGCTGTCTCCGGCGCTCAAGGATCGCCAGGCTGAACTTCGGAGCGTCTTCGAGCAGCAGAAAGGGTACTTGGAGTACTGCGCCCACTTGCTGTGCGACGACCCCGGGGTGACCAAGGAACTCCTGGAAGCGGCATGGTCGGAGGTGACCATAACGTGGAAGGGTCCGGTCACGCCGCAACTGCGTATCTACACGCTGTGCGTCTTCGTCCAGCTCCTGCGGCGGCATATGAAGTGGTTCCGGCCACCGAAGCCAACGCGGCAACGGATCGAGGAAAACCCTCTGGCGGCCTTGGCGCTCGAGGAGCGGATCGTCGTCGTCCTTCATGAGTTCGCAAGCCTCACCGTCGGTGAGATTGCAGGCCTGACGGCGCTGCCGGCCACGCACGTGGGCAAGGCGCTGGCACGCGCCGAGCGCATTACCGGCCACGCTTCCTTGGAAGGCGGGAAGGCATGAGGCCGGAGGTGCGGCAGCGTATCCACGCCGAGGCGGCATACCGCGTCGGCGCCTACCCGGCTGATATGGACCGTGCGCTGGGCGTAGGAATGGAGCATGTCCGCCGACGCCTGATCCGAACATGGGCGATAGTGATCGCCGGCGTGCTGGCTTTGACGGCAGCCTTGGTGGCAGTCCGGGTCTTCCTGGCCCAGGAGCCTGCAACGCTGCAAACCATCGCGGTAAGCGCCCCGGCGAGTTCCCTCCGCCCGGAAGCCACCGTTCGCTTGTCAGCTGAGGGGACGTACAGCGACGGTTCACGCAGGACATTGGGGGAGGGCGTGGCGTGGGCCTCGGAAAACCCGGAGGTGGCTGACGTTACCCCGAACGGGGAGGCGACCGCCGTCGCCACCGGCGTGGCAGCAGTGACGGCAACTTTCGACGGCGTCTCCGGACGGTTCGAGCTGACCGTCACGGCGCCGGGAACAGCCACGCTGACGTCCGTCCGCATCAATCCAGGCGAGGCCTCCGTGGATGTCGGCGGCAAGGTGGAGCTGACTGCCGAGGGAACGTACAGTGACGGATCACTCGGGAAGCTCGATGTGACGGCGTTCTGGGCTTCGGACAACCAAGCCGTGGCCCGGGTGGACGGCAATGGCCTGGTCACAGCCGTCGCTCCCGGCAGTGCCACCATTTCCGCCTCCGAAGGTGAGTTCCGGGGGACGTCGAAGGTCACTGTGACCACGCCACCACCGGCGCGGATCACGGGGTTGGCCATCGATCCCGCCGCAGCGACCATCCCCCAAGGACAGACCCGGCAATTTACTGCTGTGGCTTCCTACTCGGACGGGACCTCACAACCGGTCACTGACGTCACGTGGAGCGCCAATCCCGGCAACGCAGCAACCGTGAGCGCCTCCGGTTCGGTTACCGCACGCAGCCCCGGCCAGACCCTTATTGAGGCCATCCATGTCGACGGTGAGGGCAAGCAGTGGAAAGCCCAATCAAAGGTCGACGTCGTGCACGCGGTGGTTGCCGTCGTCGTGAGTCCCGCAGGGCCGCACGCGCTCGAGCCCGGTCAAACCCTTCAACTTGGCGCGAAGGTAACCTACACGGACGGGAAACCCGGAAACCCCGACATCAAGTGGGCGTCGAGCCGCCCGATCTTCGTCTCTGTCAGCCCCGCAGGACTTGTACGCGGAGGAACGCGTGGGCAGGCCACCATTACCGCCACCGTTGATGGGGTGTCGAGCAATCCGGTGACGGTTACGGTCGGACCCCTCGCCCCGACGCCGGGACCCGTCGGCTAAAGCTTCGCGATGATCTCCGCCAAGAGCTTGGAGATGCGCTTGCCGGCCGCCTGCCCTGCCTCAAGTACTTCAGCGTGGCTCAGAGGCACAGGACTAATGCCGGCCGCGAGGTTGGTGACCAAGGAAATCCCGAACACTTCCATCCCCGCATGGCGGCCGGCGATGGCTTCCAACGCCGTTGACATGCCCACGAGGTCCGCACCGATGCGCTTCGCGTACTGCACCTCGGCCGGGGTCTCGTAATGCGGGCCGCTGAATTGCGCGTAGACGCCTTCCTGGAGGGACGGGTCCACCTCGCGGGCCAGGCCGCGGACGCGTGACGAGTACAGATCGGTGAGGTCCACAAAAGTGGCACCCTCAAGCGGCGATGTGGCGGTCAGGTTGATGTGGTCGCTGATGAGCACGGGCGTTCCGGGTGCCCAGTCCTCGTTCAGGCCGCCGCAGCCGTTGGTGAGGACCAGCGTTTTGCACCCGGCGGCGGCTGCGGTGCGCACACCGTGGACCACGGACCTGACGCCCTTGCCCTCGTAGTAGTGCGTCCTGGCGCCAAGGACCAGCGCGCGCTTGCCTTCCTTGGTCAGGACGGAGCGGATGGTGCCCACGTGGCCTACTACTGCCGGTTTGTGAAACCCGGGAACCTCGGACGCACTCAAGGTTGCCGTGGTTTCGCCGATGAGGTCCGCGGCCTCGGCCCAGCCGGAACCGAGCACCAGGGCCACGTCATGGGATTCCACACCGGTCTCGGCAGCGATATAGTCCGCAGCGGCTTTTGCAGCTTCGAATGGGTCTGTGTTCATCAGCTCTGTGTTACTCACTGGTACAAGCTACCCTGCCTCAACGCCACATCGGTAGGTACGGGGCCGTGGTGAGGCTTGACTGACTGGCAGCCGGACGGCGTATGAGCGAGAATTGAGAATTGTGACCACCCAAGTTGACTTCAGTTCCCCACGAATCGCGATCCTGGGAGGTGGTCCCGGAGGTTACGAAGCCGCCATGGTGGCCGCTTCGCTCGGCGCCAAAGTCACCATCATCGAACGGGCAGGCCTTGGCGGCTCGGCTGTCCTGACCGACGTCGTGCCTTCCAAGACCCTTATTGCCACCGCAGACCTCATGACCCGCGTCGGCGAGGCGGATGAGCTGGGCGTCAAGTTCGATGGCGATGGTTTCAGTTCCGAGCCCCGCGCCGACCTCAAGCACATCAACGACCGCGTGCTGGATCTCGCCCGTGGCCAGTCCAATGACATCCGCCTCGGCCTGGAGCGCCTGGGCGTGGAAATCGTCATTGGATCCGGCAAGCTGCTGGACAACAACACCATCGAGGTGCTGACCATCGACGGAACGCGCACCATCGATGCCGACGCCATCCTCCTGGCCGTGGGCGCCCACCCGCGGGAGCTGCCCACTGCCAAACCCGACGGCGAACGCATCCTCAACTGGGCGCAGATCTACAACCTCAATGAACTGCCGGAAGAGCTGATCGTTGTGGGCTCCGGCGTCACGGGTGCCGAGTTCGCTTCTGCCTACAACGGTTTGGGTTCCAAAGTCACGTTGATCTCCAGCCGCGACCAGGTCCTTCCCGGCGAGGACACGGACGCCGCCAAGCTTCTGGAAGGTGTCTTCGAGCGTCGCGGCGTGCGCGTTCTGTCCCGTTCCCGCGCCAACGCGGTTGAGCGGACCGACGACGGCGTTAAGGTCACCTTGGGTGATGGCTCGGTGGTCACGGGCTCGCACTGCCTGGTGTGCGTCGGTTCCATCCCCAACACCGCAGGGATCGGCCTTGAGGAAGCAGGTGTGACGCTCAGCGAATCCGGGCACATCAAGGTGGACGGCGTTTCCCGGACCACTGCGCCCAACATCTACGCTGCAGGCGACTGCACCGGTGTGTTCGCGCTGGCCTCCGTGGCGGCCATGCAGGGACGTATCGCCATCGCGCACTTCATGGGTGACGGCGTGAAGCCGCTCAAGCTCAACCAGGTGGCATCCAACATCTTCACGTCACCGGAGATCGCCTCCGTGGGGGTTTCCGAGGCGGACCTCGCTTCCGGGAAGTACCAGGGCGATGTCGTCATGCTCTCCCTGCTCAGCAATGCCAGGGCCAAGATGCGCAACACCAAGGACGGCTTCGTCAAGATCATCGCCCGCAAGGGATCCGGTACCGTGATCGGCGGCGTAGTGGTGGGACCGAACGCGTCGGAGCTGATTTTCCCGATCTCCTTGGCCATCACCCAGAAGCTGCACGTGGACGACGTCGCCAGCGCGTTCACTGTGTACCCGTCGCTGACCGGCTCCATCTCGGAGGCCGCGCGCAGGCTCCACGTGCATATGTAACCTATGCCGCCTGGCGCCCGTTTCGATGCCTGGCTGCGAATTAGATGGTTGTGGAACCGTCTAATACGCAGGGAGCCGTCGACACGGGCTCGTCGCGTCTCTAGGCTTTCAGAGCGCTTACTGCTTCGGCCATGGGCATGTGCAGCGCAGGGCCGTGGCCCGGGAGGATCACGTGGGCCGGGGCGTCGCTCAGTGAGCGTGCCGCTGTGAGGGCACCCGTCGGATCCGAGTGGTACATCCTGTGCAGCATCTGCGGACCACGTTTGCCGCTGATCGGATGACCACTGACGAACGTGTCACCCACCGCGATGGCTGCGGCTTCGGGGAGCAGGATGGCGACATTACCCGGAGTGTGTCCGGGTGCGGGGACGGCCTCGGGACGTCCGGGGAGGCTTGCCAACAGCTCCGGCGTCCAAGCCTCAGCCAGCGTAGCGGGCTCTGCCTGAAGTGCCTTGGCCTTCAGCACGTGCAGCATCCAGCGGAAGACGCGTGGCCGCCATGCCCTTGCCAGCACCTGGCCGATGGTGACCTGATGCTTTTCCTTGCCCTGCACGTGGGCGAGTTCCTCCGGGGAGCAGAGGATGGGCGTGCCGTAGGTCCTGGAGAAGTATGCAGCCGAGCCGGTGTGGTCCACGTGGCCATGCGTGATGAGCATGGCCTTGGCATTTTCCGGGTCCAACCCCAGCTCCCGGATGGATCGCAGCACCAGGTCCCGGTCGGCCGGGTATCCGCCGTCGATCAGAAGGAAGGCGTTGTCCGGGGAGCCCGAGGCATCGCGAACGATGATCCAGTTGGACGCCGGTCCCTCCACGAAATGCACGCCGGGTACGGGTTCAGTGATGTTCACTCCGGAAGTCTATTCCGCCGTTTCGTGGCTGCGCTGCGCACTGTGCCGGGCGCACGGCACACTGCGCAGCGAGCCCACGAATTGGACGACCTCGCGGACCGAACTAAGCGGCCGCGGCCTGGAAATGCCTTTCGATCAGGCCCTTGATGTCCTCGTGGCAGCCTCCGCAGCCCGTACCGGCGCGTGTGGCCTTGGAAACTTCGGCAACCGTGCCGCAGCCCTCAAGGACCGACTCTTCGATGCTGGCTGCGCTTACCCCGGCGCAACGGCACACGGTCCGTTGCGGATCGTTGCTGTTGGCGCCCCCGGAGTCGAGCTGGTCAGGACCATCCAGGCGCAGCAGCAACGAGCGGTCCGCCGGGAGTTCGGAGGCACGCTCGAACAACACCACGAGTTCGGCCGCGGTCCTCGGCATTCCCACGGCAACGAGTCCTTCCAGCACTCCGCCGCGGGTGGTCATTTTGACGTAGCGCCCATGCTCGGGATCGGCCCACTGGGAGATTTGCCGGCGCGGACGCCCGGAGGTCGCTCCTGCTTCGAGGAGTTCCTCGTCCCACGGATCGGCCTGGTTGTCGCCTGCCACGGAAAGGTTGATGCCGCGCGCCTTCAGGACGACGACGCCGGGCTTTTCGGCAGGCAGAGGCTCCAGCGAATCCGCGGCCTCCTGCCCCTCCCGCGCCAACACCACCAAGTATTCGGCCAGCCATTCCGCCTGACGCCATCCGGGACCAACCAGTCCGGCCGGACCACCCGCTGTGCGGCAATCCAGGCAAGAGGCATCCGGGCAACGGACCTCGGCGCAGTCGCCGATCGCGAACATGTGCGGCTCGTGATACGTCCGGAGGCGGTGGTCCACCAAGATCCCGGCGCCGGTAGGCAGGCCGCAGCCCTCAGCCAGTTCAATCCGGGGCCGGACGCCGCAGGAGAGCACCAGCAAGTCGCCGTCGATCGCAGAACCGTCGTCGAGCAGCAGTGCGGAGAAACTGCCGCCGGGACCGGCTGTTTCCACACCGGTGGAACGGGCGTTCCCGGCCATCCTGACGCCCCCGGCGCGCAGGCTGTTGGTGAGGACTGAGCCGCTGCCACGATCGATGCTCCGGCCCAGAGGGAAGGGTCCGTTGTGGACCACGGTGGCCTGGGCGCCTTCCTCGGCCGCCGCAAGTGCCGTCTCCAGGCCCAGCACGCCCCCGCCCAGGACCACTACGCGCTTGCGGGCGGCGACGGCTTCGCGGAGCACTGCCGCATCCCTGAGATCGCGCAGGGCTGTGACTCCTGCGGGTAGAACGGGGCTGGCAGGATCAGGGTTCAACCCGGTCAGGTTGGGAATGACGGGCCGGGAACCCGTTGCGAAGACCAACCGATCGTAGTGTTCCGGAGTCCCGTCGGAAAGCACCACTTGTTGCCGTGCGCGGTCGATCCTCCTGACCTTGACGCCCAAACGGACATCCACGCCGTCGGCCATCAACTCGGCCTCGTCAGCAATCGCCAGCGCCTCGGCGGTGGTCCGACCGACGCCGAGTTCAGCCACCATGACGCGATTGTAGGCGGCCTCGTTCTCCTGGCCCACAATCAACAATTGGACCAGCCCGCTGCGGACCGCGGGGAGCAGTTCGTCCACCAGCCGGGCCGCAACCGGACCGAATCCAACAACAACAATGCGCTCGCTCATGAAGCCTCCTTGGCGTGCAGTGAAAGTCCCGCTTCAGCAAGAACCGGGGAAACCGGGGTGGACGTTGCCCGCCGGACCCATACGCGACTGGTCTTGAATTCCGGCATCCCGGAAGTAGGATCCGTGACCGCCTCAGTCAGTCGGTTGGCGTTCTCCTGGCCGGGGAAGTGGAACGGCAGGAACACGGTGTCCGGACGCACTGCAGTGCTGAGCTCGGCACGGCAAAGGACCTCGCCGCGTTCATTGGTCACCGTCGCATAGTCGCCTTCCGCGATGCCCCGGGACGCGGCAGTGGCAGGGTGGATAACCAACCGGACCTGCGGTTGCGCCGACAACAGCTCGGAAACCCGGCGGGTCTGGGCACCGGACTGGTAGTGCTCCAACAGCCTGCCGGTTGCAAGGGCCAGTGAATCGTCGGCAAACGAGCGTGTGGCCCGCTTGGACGGTGTCACCGGAACCATCACCGCCCGGCCACCCGGGTGCGCGAAACCGTCGGCAAAAAGCCGGGGGGTTCCGGAGCTGCCGGAGGGGTAGGGCCAGTACGCAGCCTCCCCGCGGTCGAGCATGGCGTAGTCGATGCCGGAGTAGTCCGCGATGCCACCGGCAGACGCCAGCCTCAGTTCTTCAAAAACCGTCTCAGGATCGTCGCTGAAGGTGGAAGGCGCTTCCAGGAGCTCCGCAAGCCGGGACATGAGCCAGAGTTCGCTGCGGACCCCTGGGGGAGGAGTGAGTGCGCGGCGGCGACGGATCACACGGCCCTCAAGGTTGGTCAGGGTTCCTTCTTCCTCCGCCCACTGCGTCACGGGAAGCACCAAATCCGCTTCCAAAGCCGTCTCCGACATGAAGAAGTCGCAGACCACCAGGAAGTCCAGGCTGCGAAGTCCCTGTGTCACGGCGTTCGTGTCCGGCGCGGACACCACCACATTGGCGCCGTGCACGAAAAGGCAACGGACGCCGTCGGGCTTTCCGAGCGACGTGAGAAGTTCGACGGCGGGCAGGCCGGGACCGGGGATCAGTGACTCCTCGATGCCCCAGACCTTGGCGATATGCGCGCGGGCGGCAGGGTCGGTGATTTTGCGATAGCCGGGGAGCTGGTCGGCTTTCTGGCCATGCTCGCGGCCGCCTTGGCCATTGCCCTGTCCGGTGAGCGTCCCGTAGCCGCTGCGGGCGGAACCGGGCAAGCCAAGGAGGAGGCTGAGATTGATGGCGGCGGTGGCGGTGTCGGTTCCGTCCACGTGCTGTTCGACGCCCCGGCCGCTGAGGATGTAGCTGCCTCCTGCGCGGGCACCTTGTGCCAACCGGCGAGCGGTTTCGCGGATGAGCGTCGCAGGGACACCGGTGATCGATTGCACGCGCTCGGGCCAAAATGCCGAGAGGCTGCGGACCACGGCCGCATAGCCGGAGGTGTTCTTCTCCACGTATTCCGCGTCCACCAAACCTTCGTGCACTACGACGTGCGAGATGCCCAAAAGGAGAACCAAATCGGTTCCGGGGGTCGGCTGCAAGTGGAGGCCGCCGCCGTCGGACGTAAACGCGGCAGTAGCCGAGCGGCGCGGGTCCACCACGATCAAGCCGCCGGCATCGCGGGCACCCTGGAGGTGCTGGACGAACGGGGGCATGGTTTCGGCAACGTTGGAGCCGAGCATGAGGATGACTGACGCGGTGTCGAGGTCGGTGACGGGGAAGGGGAGTCCGCGGTCCACGCCGAACGCGCGGTTGCCGGCAGCGGCGGCGGAAGACATGCAGAACCGGCCGTTGTAGTCGATGCGCGAGGTGCGAAGAGCCAGGCGGGCGAACTTGCCCAGCATGTACGCTTTCTCGTTGGTGAGGCCGCCACCGCCGAAAACACCGACGGCGTCGTTTCCGTACTGCCGCTGAGTGTCCTTGACCGCTGCCGTAATGAGCCTGAGGGCCTGGTCCCAGGAGATTGGCTGGTGGACGCCGTCCGAACCCTTAAGCATGGGCTCGGTGACCCGCCCGTTGTGGCGCAACAACGACGCCGATGTCCAGCCTTTGCGGCACAGCCCGCCCCGGTTGGTGGGGAAATCACGCCCGGAAACTTCAAGGGGCGGAGTGGGCTGGGAGGGCTCTGCGGCAGGCGCGGGCGCCGGCCCCGGCGCGACGGATGCAGTCGCGGCCGGGGTCAGCGTCATGGCGCACTGGAGCGCGCAGTAAGGGCAGTGGGTATCGGCGCCGTTGGGCATCTAGATGTGTCCGATCGTGTTGCGCTTCCGAGCGGGGCGGATGTAGAAGGCCCAGCAGACGGTGAGCATCAGCACATAGGCTCCAACGAATCCGTAGAACGCCGGGGTATAGGAGCCGCTGGCGGAGTTGGACGCGTTGAGTACCTGCGGAATCACGAATCCGCCGTAGGCACCGATCGCGGAGATCAGGCCGAGGGAGGAAGAAGCCAGGCGTCCGGTGACGGCGCTGGTGGCGCCGGAGCGCGCTGCGCGGCTGGACGTTGCGAAGATGACCGGGATCATGCGGTACGTGGCGCCGTTTCCGAAGCCGCTGGCAAGGAACAGCAGGAGGAACAGGGTGAGGAAGAGCCAGAAGCTCTTCAGCGGCAGGGTCCAGATCATCGTCAGGGTAATGACGGCCATGGAAGCGAAGGACGCGATCGTCATCCGGGCACCGCCCATGCGGTCAGCCATGCGTCCGCCGTATGGCCGGGCAAGGGATCCGAACAAGGGACCGAGGAAGGCGAGGGACAGCGCCACCGCGCCGACGTGGATGGAGGAGAACTCCGGGAAGTAGTCCTTGATGAGCTTGGGGAAGACACCGGCGAAGCCGATGAACGAACCGAACGTGCCGATGTAGAGGAACGCCATGATCCACAGGTGCGGCTCCTTGAGCGCCGCAACGGAACCGGCGATGTCACCTTTGGCGCTGGTGAGGTTGTTCATGTACTTCCAGGCGCCGAATGCGGCGATGAGGATCAACGGGATCCAGATGATGCCTGCCATGGGCAGGTTGACGGTGCCGGCTGCCAGCAGGGTGATGGCGATGGGAACAACAAGCTGCGCGACGGCGGCACCCAGGTTTCCGCCCGCGGCGTTCAGTCCCAGCGCCCAACCCTTTTCGCGGGCAGGGTAGAAGAAAGTGATGTTGGCCATCGAGCTGGCGAAATTGCCGCCGCCAAAACCGGCGAGGGCTGCGACGAGGAGCATGACACCGAAAGGCGTTTCCGGGTTGGAGACGCAGATCGCCAGGCCGGTTGCCGGGATCAGCAGGAGCAAGGCCGAGACGATGGTCCAGTTGCGGCCGCCGAACTTCGGGACCATGAAGGTGTACGGGATGCGGAGCGTGGCGCCGACGAGGCTGGGAATGGAGATGAGCCAGAAGATCTGGTTGGTGTCGAACTTGAAGCCTGCTGCGGGGAGCTGGACCACCACGATGGACCAAAGCTGCCATACGACGAAGCCGAGGAATTCGGCGAAGATCGACCAGTAGAGATTGCGCTTGGCGATGGACCGGCCTTCGGCTTCCCACTGTCCCTTGTCTTCGGCATCCCAGTTGGCGATCCAGCGGCCGGGGCGGTGTTCAAGGGCGGGGGCGGCAGTGGCAGTGGACTGGATGGGAGCCAGTTCATCTGCAGTGCGGTCAACAGTCACGGGAGTGCCTCCTTGGTGGGGGACGTTGTTCTTCCAAGGTAGGTTTCGTGCATTTCGCGGACCGTCGCGGTTTGTAAACGTGCTGTGACATTTCCCTATCACCGGAGTCACCAGCTCGTGAGACGATGGTGAGGTTGTGGCGCGGACCACAACGTGAGATTTTCCCTTTCGTCCGGATGGTGGACTTTGTTGTCCACTCAATGGACACCGGGAACTATGATTGAACTCTCGAATATTCCTTCGCCGGACAGGCTCCAAGGGGCATCGGCCGGCGTGAACGAAAGCTGCTACTACACATGTCTTCCACTGCACCCTCCAAGGAAGGTGAGTCCACCCAGCCGGTGAACTCGCGGGGCAAGGTGATCTTCGCCAGCCTGATCGGCACGACGATCGAGTTCTACGACTTCTACGCCTATGCCACCGCGTCGGTCCTCGTCTTCCCGAAGCTCTTCTTCCCCAACGCCACGGACATCAACGCCCTCCTCAGCGCGTTCGCCATCTTCGGTGTCGCCTTCTTCGCCCGACCCATCGGCGCTGTGGTCTTCGGCCACTTCGGTGACAAGATCGGCCGCAAGGGCACCCTGGTCGCGTCTCTGTTGACCATGGGTATCGCCACGTTCCTCATCGGCCTCCTGCCTGAGGCAGCCCTCCCCGGCTGGGCCGTCCTCGCGCCGCTCCTCCTTGTTGTCCTGAGGTTCTTCCAGGGCCTGGCACTGGGTGGTGAATGGTCCGGGGCCGCGCTGCTTGCCACGGAGAACGCCCCGGAAGGCAAGCGCGCCATCTACGGAACTTTCCCGCAGCTGGGTGCGCCCATCGGGTTCATCATCGCCAACGTCATCTTCATTTGGATGAACACCGCACTGTCTGCGGAACAGTTCCTTGCCTGGGGTTGGCGTGTGCCGTTCCTCTTGAGCGCCGTCCTGGTCATCGTGGGCCTCTACGTCCGCCTGAAGTTGGTGGAGAGCGCGTCCTTCACGAAGGTGGTCCAGCAGGACAAGGTCCAGAAACTGCCGTTGGGCGCGACGTTCAAGAAGCACTGGCGGCCCGTCATCGCCGGAACCTTCATCATGCTCGCCACCTACGTGCTCTTCTACATCATGACCACGTTCACGCTGTCCTACGGCACCAAGCCCACGCTGGCCGGGGCCCAGGCAGCAGCTGACGCCGCCGGGAAGCCGATGACGGCAGAGCAGGTCGCCGCCTTTGTCCCCGGCCTGGGAATCCCTCGCTCCGACTTCCTGTGGATGCTGATCATCGGCGTAGTCTTCTTCGGCATCTTCACGGTGGTCTCCGGACCGTTGGCTGAGAAGTGGGGCCGCCGGAAGTTCCTGCTGGGCGTCACTGCGGGCATCTTCGTCTTCGGCGCACTCTGGTTCACCATGTTCGGACCCGGCCAGGCGGCCGCGATGGTCGGCCTCATTGTCGGATTCACGCTCATGGGCCTGACCTTCGGTCCCATGGCGGCCATCCTGCCTGAACTGTTCCCGGCAAACGTCCGCTACACCGGTTCGGCGGTTGCGTACAACCTGTCCTCGATGATTGGTGCCGCTCCAGCGTCCTTCGTCGCCATCGCCCTCTGGTCGGTGGCCAACGGAAGCACCTGGCTGGTGGGCGTTTACATGGCTCTTGCTGCCGTGATCACCTTCATCGCGCTGTGGTTCACGCGCGAAACCAAGGACACGGACTACGAGAACAACGTCGCCTGAGTACCCCAATTACGACGTCGGCCCCGCACCGTTTGGTGCGGGGCCGACGTCGTTAGGGGTACTTGCCGTTAGTCCTCGATAGTGGCGATCACTGCGCCGGCAGCGACTGTTTCGCCTGCCTGGGCTGCAAGGCCGCGGACCGTTCCGGCCTTGTGGGCGGTGAGGGGCTGCTCCATCTTCATGGCCTCGAGGACCACGATCAGGTCGCCTTCGGCAACGACATCGCCGTCGGCTGCAGCAATCTTGACGATCGTGCCCTGCATGGGGGAAGTCAGCGCGTCTCCACCGGCAGCCGCAGCCGCGGCACCCGCAGAACGGGAACGCTTCTTCGACTTGCCGCCCTTGGCTCCGGAAGCGCCGGACGTTGCAGCGACACCGGCACCCAAACCGGACGGCAGGACCACTTCGAGGCGCTTTCCACCGACCTCGACGACGACGCGCTGGCGATCGCCCGCGTCGGGCGTTTCCGCACCCGCGCCGTTGGCAGACCAAGCCGGGATGTTGTTCACGAACTCGGTCTCGATCCAGCGGGTGTGGACCTTGAATGGGCCCTCCGTGGGAGCGAAATCGGGATCGGTGACAACGGCGAGGTCGAACGGGATAACGGTGGGGATTCCTTCAACCACCATCTCCTCAAGTGCCCGGCGGGAGCGCTGCAGTGCCTGCTCACGGCTGGAGCCCGTCACGATCAGCTTCGACAGCATGGAGTCGAAGTTGCCGCTGATGACGTCGCCCTGCTCCACGCCGGAGTCAACACGGATGCCGGGGCCCGTGGGGTTCTTCAGCATGCTGATGGCGCCCGGGGCCGGCATGAAGTTGCGGCCCGGATCCTCGCCCGTGATGCGGAATTCGAAGGAGTGGCCGCGGACCTCGGGGTCGTCGTAGCCAAGGGCCTCACCGCGGGCAATGCGGAACTGCTCGCGGACGAGGTCGATTCCCGTGACTTCCTCGGACACGCAGTGCTCCACCTGAAGACGCGTGTTGACTTCGAGGAAGGAGATGGTGCCGTCCTGGCCCACCAGGAACTCGCAGGTGCCGGCGCCCAGGTAGTTGGCTTCCTTCAGGATCGCCTTGGACGACTCGTAGAGACGCTTGTTCTGCTCTTCGCTCAGGTACGGTGCGGGGGCCTCTTCCACCAGTTTCTGGTTGCGGCGCTGCAGCGAGCAGTCGCGGGTGGAGACCACAACCACGTTGCCGTAGCCGTCTGCCAGGCACTGGGTTTCCACGTGGCGCGGGGAGTCCAGGAAGCGCTCGATGAAGCACTCGCCACGGCCGAAGGCTGCCACGGCTTCGCGGACCGCGGATTCATAGAGTTCGGGGATTTCCTCCATGGTCCGGGCGACCTTGATGCCGCGGCCGCCGCCGCCGAAAGCTGCCTTGATGGCAACGGGGAGTCCGAACTCTTCGGCGAACTTCAGGATCTCATCTGCATCCTTGACCGGGTCGGCAGTGCCCGGGACAAGCGGTGCGCCAACCTTCTCGGCGATGTGGCGGGCCTGGACCTTGTCGCCCAAAGCAGAGATGGCTTCGGGTGAAGGGCCGATCCACGTGATGCCGGCGTCGATGACCTTGGCGGCAAACTCGGCATTCTCGGCGAGGAAGCCGTAGCCGGGGTGGATACCGTCCGCGCCGGACTGCTTGGCGACGTCGATGATCTTGTCCATGACAAGGTAGGACTCGGCCGCAGTGTTGCCACCCAGCGAGTAAGCCTCATCAGCCAGGCGGACGTGCAGTGCGTCCCGGTCCGGGTCTGCGTAAACGGCAACGGAGGCGATGCCTTCGTCCCGGGCTGCTCGGATGATGCGGACCGCGATTTCGCCGCGGTTGGCAATCAAGACCTTGGTAAGAGGGCTGGAAATGGGCTGCGCCGGGTTAGCTGACAAGTTTTTGACTCCTTCTGTCCTTGAGGAGCGTAGCGTGATTGTGAGGGTTCCGCCCATATTGATGGGGGATTCCGTGTGTGAGGCGGCGTTCCTTTGTAGGGTTGCTACAAACTGGTCTCTTGGGTCTGCGGCGCCCACAGTTCCGTGACGCTGACGTTCGCGTGGACCAGCAGTTCGCGGAGGGTCGAGATGGAAAGACCGACGACGGCGTGCGGGTCACCGTCCACCTTGCGGATGAACGCACCGCCCAAGCCGTCGATCGTGAACGAACCTGCACAGTGCAGGGGTTCACCCGTGGCGATGTATGCTTCGATGTCCTCCGGGGACATCTCCGCGAAGTGCACTTCCGCGCTGGAGACGGCACCCAAGGTGGCGCCCGTGCCCTCGGGGGTCTCGTCGTCGTCGACGTCCACGGCGGTGTCCCGGCAATCAACCAGCCAGTGCCCGGTGTGCAGGACGCCCTTGGAGCCGCTCATACGCAGCATGCGCTCGCGCGCAACCTCGGCTGTGTAGGGCTTGCCGTGGGACTCGCCGTCGAACTCGAACACCGAATCGCAGCCGATCACCAAGGCGCCCTCCGCCTCAGGAAGCGAAGCAACGGCCTCGGCCTTTGCGCGGGCCAGGAGCAGGGCGGTGTCGTGGGGATCCGTCACGCCGTAGCGCGCCTGGACCGCGTCCTCGTCCACGTCCGATACAAGTACGTCATGTTGAATGCCCGCCTCCGTGAGGAGCTTGGTGCGGGCAGGGGACTGGGAAGCAAGGATCAATCGGGTCACGCCTCCCAGCCTAATACCACGCTCTCTCACCGATGACCCGTTTTTCTGGCTCGCTCTCTCACGGATGGCCGGGTTTTCCTGGTCGCTCTCTCACTGACGGCAGGCCTAGGCAGGGTAGATGGTGCTTCTCGTGGTTCTGTTAACACCCTGGTCGACGGGACAGTGGCGTTCAGAAAGTAGAGCGGGTGTCGAGGGAACGCCAAACGCCCCCAGGTGAGAGAGCGATCGTCAAAAGGGGGCGTTTGGTGAGAGAGCGTTAGTGGACTAATTCCTCGGAGCTCGCCTTGCCGCGGTCGCTGCGGTTCAGTTTGGCGCCTTCGACGTCAACGTCCGGCAGGATCCGCTGGAGCCACTTCGGTAGCCACCAGGCCTTTTCACCCAGGAGGTACATGATGGCCGGAACGATGGTCATGCGGACCACGAAGGCATCGATCAGCACACCGAACGCCATGGCGAAACCGAGGGGCCGCACCATGGTGAGGTGGCTGAAGATGAAGCCCGCGAAGACGCTGACCATGATGATGGCGGCAGCCGTGACCACCGCTGCTGCATGGCTGAAGCCTGTTCGGACGGCATGGCGGGCGTCTTCACCGTGCATGAAGGACTCACGCATGCCCGATGTAATGAAGACCTGGTAGTCCATCGCGAGGCCAAACAACACACCGATCAGGATGATCGGCAGGAAGCTCAGGACAGCGCCTGGGTTGGCGACGTCGAACACCTGGCCCAGCCAGCCCCACTGGTACACCGCCACCACGGCACCGAATGCTGCAGCGAGAGAGAGGAGGAACCCGCCCGTGGCGAGCAAAGGCACAACGATCGAACGGAATACCAGCAGGAGCAGGATCAGGGACAGCCCGACGACGATCGCCAAATACGGCGGCAGTGCGGCACCGAGCTTGGCGGAGACGTCGATGTTGCCGGCTGTCTGCCCGGTCAGGCCGATAGTGGCGCCGGTGTCCTGGCGGATCTCGGTGCCTTTCCCCCGGAGTTCTGAAACCACCTTGACAGTGCTGGCGCTTGCCGGTCCTTCCTTGGGGATGACCTGGTAGACGGCGGTGCTGCGGTCCTCACTCAGCGCCACGGGCACTGCTGCGACCACGTTCTCCACGCTCCGCAACTCGTCCGCGACGTCGAATTGCTTGTTCTTGGCGTCCGTCTCACTGAGGCCTTCAGGGAATTCGGCCACGACGACGATCGGCCCGGTTACGCCTTCGCCGAAGCTGTCGCGGGTGAGGTCGTAGGCCTTGAAGGCCTGGGAATCGACCGGTTCCGAACCGCCGTCGGGCAATGCCAGACGCAGTTGGGAAGCCGGCAGCGCCAGGGCGCCAAGGAGCACAACGCTCGCGAGCAGGGCGACCCACGGATGACGCGTCACGAACCCACCCCAACCACGCGTGCTGCGTTTCTCGTCGAGGGCGCGGTCCGCGGCCTCGTGGCCGGGTTCGGCATTGTGCTTTGCGGCCTTCGCCCAGGCCCGCTTGGAGATCAGGCGGCGGCCGATCAGGCCCAGTATTGCGGGTGTCAGTGTCAAAGCCACGACGACGGCGACGGCAACTGTCGCTGCGGCAGCAACACCCATGACCGCGAGGAACGGAAGCCCGGGAACCACCAGAGCGGCCAAGGCAATAATGACGGTAAGGCCGGCGAACAGCACGGCGTTGCCGGACGTGCCTGTAGCCAACGCCGCCGATTCCTCGCCGTCCATTCCGGCCAGGAGCTGATTGCGGTGGCGGTTGACGATGAAGAGTGAGTAGTCGATTCCCACGGCCAGGCCCAGCATCAGGGCGAGCATGGGGGAGATGGAGCTCATGTCGATCACGCTGGTCAGTGCGAAGGTTCCGCCCACACCAACGGCGACGCCAACCAGCGCCATCACCAGCGGTAGCCCGGCGGCGATCAGCGTGCCGAGCATGAGGATCAGGACAAGGGCCGCGACTGCGACGCCGACAATTTCAGCCACACCGAAGATCTGCGAAACGTCTTCGGTGATTTCCTTGCTCGCGTAGGCAGTGACGCCGACGGATGAAACCCCGTGGACGATGTCCTGGACTTCCTTGCGGACGGCCGGATCCACGGCATTGATGGAGGTCTTGAACTGGACCTGCGCGATCGCGGCTTTGTTATCGCTGGAAACGAAGCGCATGCCTTCCGATGCTTGCAGTTGTCGCTTGGCGAGGGCCAGAGCCGTGGCGCCGTCGGCCGCTTCCTTCACACCGGCGTCGAGCTTTGCTTTCCCGGCGGCGAGTTCGGCACGCTGCTGTCCCAACTGGCCTTCAATCTGCGCGGGCGTCAGTCCCGCGGCGGCAAGCTGCTGCTCGGCGCCGGTCAACTGCGCTTCGCCCGCTGCCAGTTGAGCGCGCGAGGCGTCCAGCTGGGCCTGACCCTCGGCGGCCTTCGCTTCACCGGCAGCGATTTGGCCGGCGGCGTTGTCGAGCTGCTCCTGGGTGGTAAACGGGTTCACGGTTGCCTGCACGTCCGGCAGGGTCTCCAGCTTCTTCAAGGCGTCCGCAACGGCATCCCTGCCGGCCTGATCGAAACCGGAGTCACCGGCTTGGAACGCCACACTCGCTGAGCCGCCCGACGCATCAGGCAGCGCCTCTTTGAGTTTGTCGGCCATCCGCTGGGTTTCGGTCCCGGGGATGGTGAAGTTGTTGGACATCGTTCCGTGGAACGCTGCAGCTGATCCGCCCACGGCCACCAGGACCGCCAGCCATATCGAGATGACCAACCAGCGGCGGCGATACGAAAACTTGCCGAGGCGGTAAAGGAACGAGGCCATGTCAGAACCGATCTGTGGTGGTGGGAACGGAGGACGGTGCGGCGGCTGCCGCTGGATTATTAACGCCCGACGGCGGCGCGAAGCCGGCTCCCAGGAGCCCCATCGCATCGATGAGGTGCTGGCGGAGGACAGCGAGGGACCCGGCCGAAAGATCGGGTCCGCGCTGGGCGAACCAGACATTCATGGCCGCTTTGCCGCAGGAGATCACGGAGCCCGCCAAGGCATGGAGGTAGAGCTCGCTGACACCGGTGCCAAGCCTGTTGCGGGCGGCATCGATGATTTGCTCTGTGCAGTGTTCCCAGGCTTCGAGTTCGGAACGGGCCAGGGAACGGTTGTCCTGGGTGAGGCTGAACAGCTCGGCCATGGGTGCGACGGACATCGGGTCAGCCAGTGCCATCAGGGCTGCTTGGGCTGATTCGAGGATTGACTCGTCTGCGGGGCGCAGGCGGAACTGCTCGAGGGCGTGGTCCATGAAGCCATCGGCGACGGACGCCAGAGCCGCTTCAAGGCTGGGGAAGTAGTTGAAGAAGGTCCGGCGCGACACGCCTGCACTCGCGGCGATGTCTTCAACCGTGAAGTTTCCTGCCCCCTTGGTGCGTAGTAACTCAAGCGCTGCGGTTGCAATGGAGTTGCGCGTGGCAGCTTTGTTGAGTTCACGCCTTGAGGGGCTGGGGTCGGTTGTTGAAGGCAACGCCGTATCGGTTTGCGGTGAGGTCACTTATTTACACTAAGTGCAACTTTGCACTGTGCGCAACTTGCGGGTTTCTGCTGTTTCCGGGTACCGCCGGCTAATAATGTCGGACCCCTTTGGAAGAGTTGGGGCATGGACGGGATGAGGGCAGGGCAGGCGAGTAGTGCACGGGCGCTCCTGCCTGTTCCAGGCCCGACCTCTGTTCAGTCGGGCACGTCTGTTCGACCTGATACGGTTGCGGGTGACCTGATTGAGCAATTGCGTGTGCTGGAGGATATGAAGTCCGCCATTTCCGGTCTTCAGGCGAAGATCGCGGTGGCCTTTGACCTTGCCCAGCGACAAGCCCAGGCAGAGACCGGTGTTCCGGCCTCCGAGCAGGGCAGAGGGGTTGCGGCGCAGGTGGCCTTGGCCCGCCGCGAATCTCCGAACAAGGGCTCCCGGCTGCTCGGGCTCGCCAAAGCTCTGGTGACCGAGATGCCCCGGACCATGGCCGCGCTGGAGACCGGCCGGCTCAACGAGTGGCGGGCCACGCTTCTGGTCAAGGAAACAGCTTGCTTGTCTGCCGAAGACCGTGCTGCTGTGGACGAGGAGCTTGCCCCGGACGCCGGAACTTTTGAGGGTGCCGGCGATCGCGCCATCATCGCCGCAGTCAAGGCTGCCTCCTATCGGCGGGACCCGCGTTCCGTGACGCGGCGTGCGGCGCGGGCTGTCACGGAACGGCATGTAAGTCTTCGGCCTGCACCTGACACCATGGCCATCCTCACCGCCCTCTTGCCCGTTGCCCAGGGCGTAGCCGCGTACAAGGCGTTGAATGACGCCGCGGACTCGGCGCGCTCGTCGCGTGATGAGCGGTCACGCGGGCAGGTTATGGCGGACACCTTGGTTGAAAGGCTCACCGGCACACCTGGTGGGATCGGCAAAGTCGAGGTACAGCTCGTCATGACAGACCGCACACTGTTCCAAGGAGATGCTGAACCAGCACGGCTGAAGGGCTACGGCGTGGTGCCCGGCGGTTGGGCACGGGAATTTGTCGGACTGGCTGGCCAGGAGCCGGCGGAGGCGTTCGATCTGCCGCAGGCCGCTGGGGCGCTGCAAGCGACTGCCCACTGTCCGACTCCCCAGCATCCCACGCCGGAAAGGGCAGGCCCGGCGTTTGAGGTGTTCCTACGCCGTCTCTTCACGGCACCGGCCAGTGGGGAGCTTGTGGCCACGGATTCCAAAGCCAGGCTCTTTCCCCATGGTATGCGCCGCTTCATTGAAGCCCGCGACGATAGCTGCCGCATGCCCTACTGCGACGCACCCATCCGGCATATCGATCACATCGTCCCCTGGTCAAGGAGCGGTGGGACGGAGCTGAAAAACGGCGCAGGACTGTGTGAACGGTGCAATCACACCAAGGAAAATCCCGGTTGGAAATCAACGTCCGCATTGCCGAAGTCGGCCAGGCACACCCTTGAGATCAGCACACCCACGGGGCACAGCTACCGCTCCAAAGCGCCACCCCTCCCCGGGCACAGGCTCGTTCCAACGCCATCGTCCGTACCCTGATAACGGGACATGACAACTAAACCAGAGGCCCGGGGATACCAGGACTCAAGTCACACGCTAGAACTGCCCCGGCTGCTGGAAGCTGCCCTGCTGCGGGTGGCCTGGCTGTTGCGGGGAAGTGGGCTGTTGCGGGGATGCGGGCTGCTGCGCCGTGGTCTTGGTCAAGTAGACGGACTGTCCCGTAGCGCCCGGCTCGCCTTCGCCGAGGGGAAGTACGTACACAGCCGTGCCGTAGGCGCAGACTTCGGTCCAGTTGGTGCCCATTTCCGAGGTATCGAAGCGCATGGCCACAATCGCATTGGCGCCACGCTGTTGTGCCTCGTTGACCATGCGGGCCATCACTTCCTGGCGGCTCTCGTAGAGTGCCCTGGTCATCTCGGGCAGTTCGCCGCCGCCGAGGGAGCGGAACCCTGCCAGCATCTGCGAGCCAATATCACGGGAACGGACGGTAAGACCCATAACTTCGCCAAAGACGGCGTCAATGCGGTGGCCTGGAATTTCATTGGAGGTGACGATCAACATGATCCGAGCCTATCCAGCTTTCAGCCTTAAACCGTGCAATCCCCCGGGGAGAACTCCCCAGGGGATTGCAGCGGCCAGGAAAACCCTTGGTTGCTAGGCTTTCGTGTCCGCGAGGTTACGGTCAGCAGGCTGCTCGGCGGCGGTGCTGGCGGCGAACTCGTCGGCGAACGCGGCACCGTTGCGCGGCGCGTTGTACAGCGACTCGTCGAGGATGCCTTGGCGCTTGGCCACGATGGCCGGAACCAGGGCCTGGCCCGCTACGTTGACGGCAGTCCGGCCCATGTCCAGGATCGGGTCGATGGCGAGCAGGAGTCCGACGCCGGCAAGCGGCAGTCCCAGGGTGGACAGCGTCAGTGTGAGCATGACGACCGCACCGGTGGTGCCGGCTGTCGCAGCGGAGCCGAGGACTGACACCAGGACAATGAGCAGGTACTGGCTGAAGTCCAAGTTGATGCCGAAGAACTGTGCCACGAAGATTGCGGCGATGGCCGGATAGATGGCTGCGCAACCGTCCATCTTGGTGGTGGCGCCAAGGGGCACTGCGAAGGATGCGTATCCGGAGGGGACGCCGAGGTTCCGCTCGGTGACGCGCTGCGTGAGCGGCAGCGTGCCGATGGAGGAGCGGGAGACGAACGCCAGCTGCACTGCTGGCCACACTCCGGAGAAGTACTGCTTGATGGAGAGGCCGTGCACGCGTACCAGCACCGGGTAGAGGACGAAGAGCACCAGCGCCAGGCCGATGTAGATGGCGGCGGTGAACTTGCCGAGGGATCCGATCGTGTCCCAGCCGTAGATTGCGACTGCGTTGCCGATCAGGCCGATGGTGCCCAGCGGCGCGATGCGGATGATCCACCACAGGACCTTCTGGATCACGGCAAGGGCGGAAGCGTTGAACGTCAGGAAAGCTTCGGCCTGCTTGCCGACCTTAAGGGCGGCAATGCCGACGGCAATGGCGATCACCAGGATCTGTAGCACGTTGAAGCTCACGGAGGTGCTGACCGTGGTTGCGGCGTTCGCGCTCTCGGTGACCGTGGAGCTCGCCCCGAGTCCGAGGAAGTTCTTGGGGAACAAGCCAACCAGGAACGCCCACCAGTCACCGGTCTTTCCGGCGTACTCGGCCTTCTGCGTGATACCGGTGGCCGCACCCGGCTGCAACAGGACGCCCAGGCCGATGCCGATCAACACCGAAACCAGGGAGGTGATGGCAAACCAGAGCAGGGTGTTCCACGCAAGGCGCGCGGCGTTGGATACCTGCCGCAGGTTGGCGATAGAGCTCACCACTGCGGTGAAGATCAAGGGAACGACGGCGGTCTGCAGCAATGAGACGTAGCTGGAACCGATGGTTTGGAGGGTAGCACCAAGGCCATTGGGGGCGGCTTTGGTGCTGCCCGTGTACTTGGCGATAAGTCCAAGGACAAGGCCGATGATGAGGGCAGCGATGATCTGGACGCCGAAGGAGCCTGCCCACTTGGGCAGGCTGAAGCCGGTCTTGCCAGACGTCGGGGTGATGTTGGATGAGGTGCTCACCGGAACACGGTAGGTGCTCGTCAAATAACATAGCGAACGGACGTTTAGAAATGTTACGTGCGTAAAAGTTATTCCGTGTGCGTTTGTGATGTTGATCCCAGCAGCGCTTTCTTTAGCACGTCCAAACCGACCGAGCCGATGTTCAGCGCTTTGCTGTGGAAGGACTTGAGATCGAAATCTTCCCGGGTTTCGAGTTCGGAACGGATTTGCTCCCAGAGACGCTGGCCCACTTTGTAAGAAGGCGCCTGTCCCGGCCAGCCGAGGTAGCGCGCGAACTCGAATTGCAACTGCCCTTCGCTGATGTCCAGGTTGGCCTTGAGGAAGTCGAAGCCCTTCTCCGGCGTCCACGTCCCCGTACCCCAGCGTTCGGGGACAGGCAGTTCCAGGTGCACGCCGATGTCGAAGACCACACGTGCCGCTCGCATGCGTTGTCCATCGAGCATTCCCATGTGGTCGCCCGGATCTTTGAGGTAGCCAAGTTCCAGCATGAGCTGCTCGGCGTACAGTGCCCAGCCTTCGCCATGACCGGAAACCCAGCAAACGTTGCGGCGCCAGTTGTTGAGCAGCTCGCGGCGATAGGTTGCCGTGGCGACCTGGAGGTGGTGGCCCGGAACGCCTTCATGGAACACAGTGGTGGTTTCGGACCAGGTAGTGAAGGTGTCTTCGCCCGCGGGGACGGACCACCACATGCGCCCGGGGCGGGAGAAGTCGTCCGAGGGCCCCGTGTAGTAGATTCCGCCTTCGTCAGTAGGGGCGATCATGCATTCGAGGGTCTTCATGACGTCCGGGATGTCGAAGTGGACATCGGCGAGCTCTGATACAGCCCGGTCCGAGAGTTCCTGCATCCATGCCTTCAAGGCATCGGTGCCTTTGATCCGGCGTGCGGGATCGTTGTTCAGGATGCTCTTGGCTTCCTCAATCGACGCGCCGGATGTGATCTGCCCGGCCACCTTCTCCTGCTCGGCGATGAGCCGCTCGAGTTCCTGAACACCCCAGGCGTACGTCTCCTCCAGATCAATGCGGGCCCCGATGAAGGATCGTGAGGCCAGGGCGTAGCGCTCCCGGCCCACGGCGTCCTTCTCCGGAGCAACCGGGAGGAGTTCGTCCTGGAGGAACGCGGCCAGTGAACTGTACGCTTTCCGCGCGGCCAGCGCACCGGCGTCGAGCTTGTCCTGAAGTGCCGCGGGAAGCGGCGAGCCGCCGATGGCGGCCTGGGCAGCCATCTTTGCGAAGAACCCGTCGTCGGCCGCGTAGCGGGTGGTCTGTTCGATGACGATACGGACCTGACGGGCGGCAGCAACTTTGCCGGCCGCGGCAGCGGATCGCAATGATTCGATGTACCCGGCAATCGCCCCGGGAACGTTGGTGGCGCGCCCGGCGATGTGTTCCCATTGCTCAACGGTGTCCGTCGGCATGAGGTCGAAGATGGCGCGGATGTCCTGGGCGGGGGAGGCGATGTTGTTCAAGTCGGCAGCGCCCCAGCCTGACTCGTGGATCTCCAGCTCCAGCCCGAGCCGTTCGCGCATTGCGTCCAGCGTGACAACATCGGACTCATCGGAGGGCTCCAAGGCGGCCAGCGATTCCAACGCCTTCCGGGCCGCGTCCGCGTGGGCTTCTGCGCCGGCAGGCGAGAAATCCTGGTACTCGGTTTCGTGCCCGGGCAGGCCCAGCGTGGTCGCGAAACCGGGGTTGAGTTCGATCAGCTTTTCTGTGTAGGCGTCGGCAACGGCATCGATGGCGGACTTTGGCCGTACAGGGGTGTTTGCAGTAGTCACCCACAGAGCCTAACCGCGACTTCCCTCACGTGAAAGGGTTGTTGAACTTACGCCCCGAGCGAGGGACCGGGATCAGCCGCGACTGCGCTTCCACGCGCCCGGACCCGGTGTGGGTTCCAGGCGCAGCTGCTGACGGCGCACCCAGTGCCGGACGTTTGGCTTTGTAGGCGCCGGCGTCTGGGGTACTCCAACGGAAGCCACGACGGCGGCCAGCGCAGCGAGCTCTTCGGGCGTGGGTTCTCCCTTGACCACGGAGAACATGGGCAGCACGGGCTCGCTGGCGGGTAAGGGGTTCTTGGCAGCACTCACAGCGGAATGTTCCCGTGCTTCTTGGTGGGCAGGCTGGCGCGCTTGTCACGCAGCGCACGCAGCCCACGGATGATCTGCAGGCGTGTGTCGGACGGCGCAATTACGGCATCAACATAGCCGAGCTCAGCGGCCTGGTACGGGTTGAGGAGTTCTTCCTCGTACCCCTGGATGATTTCCGCACGCTTGGCTTCCACGTCGCCACCTGCTTCTGCCACGGCTGCGAGGTCGCGGCGGTACAGGATGTTCACTGCACCCTGCGCACCCATGACGCCGATCTGCGCCGTTGGCCAGGCAAGGTTGAGGTCGGCACCGAGCTTCTTGGAGCCCATCACGATGTAAGCGCCGCCGTACGCCTTGCGGGTGATGACAGTGAGCTTGGGAACGGTGGCCTCGGCGTAGGCGTAGAGGAGCTTGGCACCGCGACGGATGATGCCTTGGAATTCCTGGTCCTTGCCCGGCAGGAAGCCGGGCACGTCAACCAGCGTGATGATGGGAATGTTGAAGGCGTCGCAGTGGCGGACAAACCGGGCAGCTTTCTCGGAAGCGGAGATGTCCAGGGTGCCGGCAAACTGCATCGGCTGGTTCGCGACGATGCCCACAGTGTGACCCTCAACGCGTCCGTAGCCGATGATCACATTGGGAGCGTAGAGCGACTGCATCTCGAGGAAGTGTGCATCGTCCACGATCTGCTCGATGACCTTGCGCATGTCATAGGGCTGGTTGGCGGAATCGGGGATCAGCCCGTCCAGGGCGTGGTCGTCATCGTCGAGTTCCAGTTCCTGGTCGTGTTCCACTACCGGGGCCTCGGAGAGATTGTTGGAGGGCAGGAAGTCCAGGAGTTCCCGAACAAACTCGATTGCATCGGCTTCGTCCGAAGCGAGGTAGGTGGACGTTCCCGTGGTGGCGTTGTGCTGGCGGGCACCGCCGAGGGTTTCCATGTCCACGTCCTCCCCGGTGACCGTCTTGATGACGTCGGGGCCCGTGATGAACATGTGGGAGGTCTTGTCCACCATCACCACGTAGTCGGTCAGCGCGGGGGAGTAGGCTGCGCCACCGGCACACGGGCCCATGATGAGGGAGATCTGGGGGACCACTCCCGAGGCGTGGACGTTGTTGCGGAAGATGTCCGCGAACATGGCCAAGGAGGCAACGCCTTCCTGGATGCGGGCGCCGCCGCCATCATTGATGCCCACAACCGGGCAGCCGTTCCGGAGGGCGAATTCCTGGACCTTGACGATTTTTTCACCGTTGACCTGGCTAAGCGAGCCACCGTAAACGCTGAAGTCCTGGCTGTAGATGGCTACGAGGCGGCCGTCCACGGTGCCGTAGCCGGAGACCACGCCATCGCCCAGGGGTTTCTTCTTCTCCATGCCGAATGCCGTGGAGCGGTGAACCGCGAGGGCGTCGAACTCGACGAACGATCCGGGGTCAACCAGCAGGTCAATGCGTTCGCGGGCGGTGTTCTTGCCGCGCGCGTGCTGCTTTTCGATAGCTTCCGGGCCGGAAGGCTGCTCGGCACGTGCCTGGCGGTCGCGGAAGTCTGCAATCTTTCCCGCAGTCGTTGTCAGATCGTGGCTCATCAAGTGTCTCCGGCTCTGTAGCTGATATTCGCTGGGCGCAGTCCAATGCCGGTCGACTAGCTGACTTAAGTAGCTTCCGTACAAAGAAGAGGCCCCGGTGGCCAGTCTAGTGACGCCATTGCCGTGAACCGCTGTAGAAACCCTACAATTTTCCGCGCCCAAGCCAAAGCCGTCGCAATGTTACCCGCGAGTAACATAGTTGGGCTAAAGTGTCTCCATGACTCCCTATACGGCCAGCGGCTCACTCAAAGGCAAGACCATCATCATGTCCGGCGGCAGCCGGGGCATCGGGCTCGCGATCGCAATCCGGGCCGCCCGGGACGGCGCCAACATAGTGCTGATGGCAAAGACCGGGGAACCCCACCCGAAGCTCGAGGGAACCGTCTTTACGGCCGCCGAGCAACTGGTCGCCGCCGGCGGCCAGGCTCTGCCCCTCGTGGGGGACGTTCGCAACGACGACGACGTCGCCGCAGCGGTGGGTGCCGCCGTCGAGCGTTTTGGCGGGATCGACGTCGTTGTTAACAATGCTTCCGCAATTGACCTGTCCCGTACGGACGCCTTGGACATGAAGCGCTACGACCTCATGCAGGACATCAACGTCCGCGGCACCTTCCTGCTCTCCAAGTTGGCCCTCCCTGCCTTGCGTGAATCCGGCGATGGGCACATCCTCACGCTGTCTCCACCCCTGAATCTCGACCCCAAGTGGGCCGGCATGCACTTGGCCTACACCATGGCCAAATACGGAATGAGCCTCACGACGCTGGGGCTCGCCGAGGAACTCAAGGACGACGGTGTATCGGTCAACTCCCTATGGCCCTGCACCTTGATCGACACCGCAGCCATTCGGAACATGCCCGGCGGGCAGCAGATGGTGCAGGCGGCTCGCGGCCCGGAAATCATGGCTGACGCGGCGCACGCCGTCTTGACCGGAGCGAACCTCGCCGGTGGCGGTCGCGGTACGGGAAACTTCTACACGGACGAGGAAGTCCTCAGGGCCTCCGGAGTGACGGACTTTACGCCATACAGCCTCGGTGCGCCCGAAGACCGCCTGGTGCCGGACATCTTCCTCTAAGCGGATTCACATGTTCGCCGACGCAGTCCTGAGGGCGCCAACTGGATAGGATTCTGCTATGGATGCCGAACTGCCCGAACCGCACGATTCCCAGCCCCGCGCCGCCTTGGACCGCGAGGCATTGCAGGCCCCGGATTTTCTGTCCGCCACCGGCATTTCGCAACTGAAGGTCGTCGAATCCACGGGCTCCACCAACGCGGACCTGGTGCGGGCCGTCACGGTGGAACCGAAAAAGTGGGCTGACCTCGCGGTCCTGACAGCAGAGCATCAGACGGCGGCTCGCGGCCGCTTGGACCGGCACTGGGAATCGCCGGAACGTTCAGCGGTATCGGTCTCCATGGTCCTGCGCCCCGTAACGGCGGACGGTATGCCAGTTCCCACTGCGAGCTATTCGTGGCTGTCCCTGCTTGCAGCTGTTGCCCTGCGGGAGGCCCTGCAGGAAACGGCAGGCGTCACGGCAGAGATCAAGTGGCCTAACGATGTCCTGGTCAACGGCCGGAAGATCGCCGGCATCCTGGCGCAGATGACTCCGCTGGGCGATGGTTCCGTCCCGGCGGTGATCCTTGGGGTCGGCCTTAACGTTTCCTTGGCAGAAGACGAGTTGCCGGTACCAACGGCAACGTCGCTCGCCTTGGAAGGAAGTACGACGACGGACCGCACCGCGCTGCTCAAGAGTTACCTTTCGCGTTTTGCCCGGTTGTACCGCAGCTTCTGTAACTCTGAAGGCGATCCCGCCGCCGGTTTGGCCGGTGGCGCCTCCCTGCACAAGAGGGTGGAGTCCGCCATGGTCACCCTGGGGCGCGAGGTGCGGGCGCACCTGCCGGGCGACCATGAACTGGTGGGCCATGCCTCACGCTTGGACGAGCACGGTTCGCTGTTGGTGGTGGACCACGGCGGACGCGAGCACGTGGTGACGGCCGGGGACGTGGTGCATCTGCGCGCCACAGAAAGCGGTTATGCGTAAAGAACTGCTTCCGGGGGAGCAGGTCATCACCATCACGCGTCAACAGGCTCGCTCCCTGTTCTTTCCGGTGCTTGCTTTCATCGTCATACCTGCCCTGGCTGCCTACGCCTGTGCGTGGATCGTCAAGGGCAACCCGCAGCGGCTTGCGGGGTTCATTACAGTGGAGTGGACGCCGTGGTTGATGGGCGCTTGCATCGGCCTGGCCGGACTCGTGCTTCTGGCCTACAGCCTCAAGCGGTTCCTGAGATGGCGGGCCCACAGGTACATCCTGACGAGCCGCCGGATCATCGCCAGGTTCGGGGTCTTCAGCCGTGGCGACTGGCAAGTGTCCCTGATGTCGGTCCGTAGTGTTGGCATCCAGCAGACCCTGCTCCAGCGATCGTTGCATTCAGGGAATATATCCTTGGATACCGGACCCTCCGGCACAGCGGTCCTGGCCGACGTTCCGGAGGTCGGGAAATTCAGGGGATTCATCCTGGACGCCATGGATGACCTCCCAAAGGGTGAGGTCTTTGAGGGTGAAGTCCTGACGGACTATGACGAGTTGCCGTGGGAATTGAGAGAAGGTGGAAGAGATGAGCGTTGAGGATCAGCAGTCCGGCGAGGACCTGGACCAGGAGTTCGACGCCGTACCCGAACCTTCAGTGGATGAGGACACGGAACCTGAGCCGGCCCAGCCGGCCGTGACCGCAGGCCCGCCCACCGGCGTGATGTCCGCCGAGCGGGTGGCGATCAAAGCGCTCGAGGCAAGGCTCCTTGGCGGGGAACGAAAGCTCCGTCGTCGTGAAGTCGCCGCGGGAGCAGGAGTGTCCATCCTGTCCGCAAGGAAACTGTGGCGCGCCCTTGGCTTCCCCAACTTCGGCGACGACGACGTTGCCTTCACCGAACGTGACCAGGCCGCGCTGTCCACCATCCTCGATCTCGTCCGCGCCGGGCTCCTGACGGAGGAAGCTGCAATCTCAGTGACGCGTTCCATTGGCCAGATGACGGACCGCATGGTGGTCTGGCAGGTAGAAGCCCTGGTGGAAGACATGGTCCAGGAGCACGGGATCCCGGATGCTGTCGCCCGTAAACAGTTGGTGAGCCAGCTGCCCGCACTCGTGGATTCCTTGGAAGAGATCCTCGTTTACTCCTATCGTCGTCAGCTCAACGCGGGCGTCCAGCGCCTGGCCGTTCGCGCTGAAGCAGGTCTGCAGGCAAGCGAGGAGGGGCGCGAGGGCGACGAAGACGACGCACCGTTGCCGCTGGCCCGTGCCGTAGGGTTTGCGGACCTGGTTTCTTACACCAGCCTGTCGCGCCGCATGAACGAGAAGACACTGGCCCAGATGGTCCAACGCTTCGAGAACAAGTGCGCCGAGATCATCTCGGTGGGCGGTGGGCGATTGGTTAAGACAGTGGGCGATGAAGTCCTGTACATCGCGGAAACCCCGGCTGCCGGAGCGGAAATATCCCTCGCGTTGGCCCAGGCTTTCACCGAGGACGAGATCCTGCCGCAAGCGCGGGTGTCCATGGTGTGGGGCCGTATTTTGTCCCGCCTTGGGGACATCTACGGGCCGACAGTCAACCTTGCAGCGCGGCTGACCACCTTGGCGCAACCGGGCACCGTGCTGGTCGATGCCATGACTGCCGCGGCGCTGGGACAGGACGAGCGCTTCGTGCTGGTTCCGCAGAAATCGGAAAACGTCCGTGGATTTGGCGAAATCCATCCGGTCATGTTGGCGCGCGGGCGTGGCAAGGGCTTGGTCCTGGACTGATCTGCGACGGACATCACAACTGAACCAATCGATGGATTAACCCAGTAAGCTGGGTGATTGTTCGCGTTAAGCCAGCCGCGCGTTTCCTGCGGGCTGCCAATTTTCCGGGGGATGTGCATGGCGAAACGCCGCACCAAAGTCCTGACAGCCACGGCTTTCACGGCCGCTGCGGCTGTCCTTGTCACCGGGGCCATCCTCTACCCGGGATTCAAGACCACCGACGTCGACCTCAACGACGGCGGCGTGTGGGTGGTGAGCAAATCCAAGAATGCCGCAGGACGGTTGAACTATCCTTCCAAGTCCCTGGATGGCGCGGTCACCCCGGCCAGCACGGATTTCGACATCCTGCAGCAAGCCAGCGACGTCTTCATCGACGATGCCGGCGGGGCGACCATCAACCCGGTCAGCGCCGCCAATATGCGTCTTGGAGGCGACCAGAAACTCCCTGGAGCCGCGGAAGTCAGCTTTGGCAGCAAGGTCCTGGCGGTTACAGACCCTTCGAAAGGCAAGGTCTGGGCTGTATCGCCAACCTCGCTCGGCGGATTCAGCGAAGAAGCCGAGCCCCTCTTTGAACAGTCCGCGGGAATTGTGACCGAGGTCGGTGTGGACGACACCATCCACACCCTGGACCCGAAAGCGGGCCAGCTCACGGCCACTACCGTGGACGCCGACGGCGAGGCCGTTGACTCGCAGGTCCGGACAGACGACGCGCTGAAAACTGACGGCGAGGTGCAGCTTACAACAGTCGGGACCAAGGCTGTGATCCTCGACCAGGCAAGCGGAACCATCGTCCTTCCGAACGGCGCCAAGGTCCAACTCGACAACGCTAGAGACGCCAGGCTCCAGCAAAGCGGTCCGGAAGCCGATGCCGTAGCGATTGCTACTCCCGAGGCGCTCCTCCTGCAGCCCCTCGACGGCGGAACGGCAAAGGTTGTCCAATCCGATGGCCACGGCATCCCCGCAGCGCCGGTCCATTTGGGCGGGTGCACCTACGCTGCCTGGTCCGGCACCAACAAATACGTTCGTGAATGCCGCAACGAAGCGGACAACCGCCGCGCCGACGTTCCCAAGGCGAGTGCGTCGCCGTCGTATGTTTTCCGGGTAAACCGCGATCTCGTCGTGCTGAACGACGTCAACTCCGGCAACGTCTGGATGGTCAACCAGAACATGCAGCTGGTCAACAACTGGGACGACGTCATCCCCCCGCAGCAGACTTCGGACGACGCCGAACAGGACTCAGCCGACGAAGTACAGCAAACCGTGCTCCCGGACCGGAGCAAACCGAATACCCCGCCCATGGCCAAACCGGACGCGTTTGGGGTTCGGGCGGGCAAGACCACTATCCTTCCGGTGCTGGACAATGACGCTGATGCGGACGGCGACGTCCTCACCGTCAGCTCCAGCCAGCCGCTCAAGTCCGGCGCCCTGTCAGCCGTTTACGGCGGAACAGGCTTCCAGGTTGCCGTGGCTTCCGGCGCCACGGGTTCGGAGACGTTCACCTACTCAGTGGACGACGGCAGGGGCGGCACCGGCTCGGCCGACGTTGATCTGCGGATCGTGCCTCCCGAAGAAAACAGCGCGCCGCAACAAAAGCCGAACCGCAACAACACGCTGGTGGTTCAGTCCGGCAAGCCGGCCAGCCAGTTCGTCCTTACTGACTGGACAGACCCCGACGGCGACGACATCTTCGCCGTCGCCGCCTCCAGTAGCGATCCGGCTGACCAGGTCCGGATCAGGCCGGACGGCTTGCTCACCTTCCAGGACTCGGGGGCCGGCCCGGGCCGGAAGACGCTCACAGTGACCGTTTCGGACGGTTCGCTCACCACGGAAGGCCGGATCACCGTGGACGTCCGGGCGCCGGGTGCATTGCCTCCCATCGCCAATGCCGACCACGTTGTGGCCGTCGCCGGCCAGGACACCGTCATCGCACCGCTCAAGAACGACACCGACCCCCAGGGCGGGACTCTCCGGTTGGCCCAAGCACAACCGGACGGACAGTCAACCGCCGTCGTCGGCCCCGATCAACAGACGTTCACGTTCAATTCAGCAGCAGTCGGCGCCCATTACGTCACCTACATGGTGACCAACGGGCCGGCGAGTGCGCAGCAGTTGGTGCGTGTCGACGTCGTCTCCGGAAACAATGACGGCGCCCCCGTCGCGGTGCGCGACATTGCACTCCTGCCAAGCGGCGGCAGCACCGTGGTTGACGTCCTGGGCAACGACTCCGACCCCGCCGGCGGCGTCCTCGTGGTGCAGTCCGTGACGGCAGCCGACGGCCTCCCGGTCAGCGTGGCTGTCTTGAATCATTCGGTGGTCAAGATCACTGATATCCGCGCCGAGGGCCAGCTCTCCCTGAAGTACACAATTTCGAACGGAAAAGCCTCCGCCACGGGTGACATCTCTGTCCAGGTGGTACCGGCACCCACCAAGCTGCAGGCTCCACAGGCCAAACCGGACGAGGCAACGGTACGCGCCGGAGACGTCGTGACCATTCCGGTGTTGGAGAACGATTCCGAACCCAACGGTGGCGAGCTCACCCTTGATCCCGTTCTTGCGCAGCAGCCGGATGACGTCGACGGCCGGATGTTCGTGTCCGGCAATACCCTGCGGTTCATCGCCGGCGAAGAGGCGAAGACGGTCTATGCGATCTACAAGGTCACCAACGACTCCGGGCAAACTGACTCGCAACAGGTGACCATCCGAATCAGGGCACGCGATGATGCCGCCAACACGCGTCCCGAACCGAAGAACCTGACCGCCAGGGTGGTGGCCGGGATGACGGTCAAGGTTCCCGTCCCGCTGGACGGCATTGACGCGGACGGAGACTCCGTCCAGATCATCGGCATCGACAAGGCCCCCGCCATGGGAACAGCAGTCCTCCGGGACGGCTATCTCGAGTACACGGCGGGCGGAAAGTCGTCCGGCACCGATACTTTCAGCTACCGGGTGCGGGACCGCATCGGGGCAGAGAACGCCGGCACGGTCATCGTTGGCATCGCCCCGGCCGAAGTCGACAACCAGAAACCGATCGCCGTTGACGACGTCGTTGACGTCCGTCCCGGCCGCCGGGTCGCCGTCGATGCGTTGCAGAACGATTCGGATCCCGACGGCGATCCCATCGGCTTGGTGCCGACGTTTGAGGCGAAGCCCGAGCTTCAGGTTGAGGCGGATACGGGGAAAGTCGTGCTGACGGCACCGGGAATGGCGGGCAATGAGAGTGTCAGTTACCGCATCCAGGATGACAAGAAAGCCGAAGCCAGCGCGGTAATCCGCGTCCAAACGAGCCCCACAGCGGCATTGCACGCACCCGTAGCAGCGGACGACAGGGTGACCCTGGCTGAGACCCTCGGCAAGACGGCCGTGGATGTGCCCGTGCTCAAGAACGACTCAGACCCGGACGGCGTCGCGGAGGACCTCAAAATCTCCCTGCCCGACGGGAACCCGAATGCACGCGTGGACGCAGCTGGAAGCGTGGTGGTGACGCTGGCTCCCCAGGACCAGCTGATTCCATACACCGTCACCGACATCGACGGCCAAACGGCTATGGCAGTGATGTGGATTCCAGGCCAAGGCCTCCAGTACCCGACGCTCGCGAAGAACGACGTTGTGGAAGTGACCGCTGGAGACGAACTGATTTTGGCTTTGCGCGACTACGTCAAAGTCAGGGACGGCCGGACCCCGCGCATCACTGTGGCGGATAAGGTCCGGGTCCAAGGCGGGGATCCGCTGAACGCCATTACGGGTGACGGAACAGCCCTGCGCTATGCAGCCCAGCCGGACTACGTAGGTCCGGGCTCCGTGACGTTCGAAGTGACCGACGGTTCCGGTCCGGATGACGCCGACGGACTGAAGTCAACACTGACCATCATGACCAAGGTCCTGCCTGATCCCGACGCCAATCACCCGCCTACCTTCAGCGGGGCCGCGATTGACGCTCCCAAGGGCGAAACCACCGAGCTCGACCTTGCGAACCTGGCCAAGGACGTAGACGAACAAGACCAGGGCAAGCTCACGTTCGAGCTCGACGGACAGCAGCCGGGCGGATTCGAGGTAAGGGTCGATGGCAGCACCCTCAAGGTCACGCCGGGTTCGTCAATCAACCCCGGTGCCCGCGGTACCTTCCCGTTGAAGGTTGCCGACGGCCGGTCGGATGCCGTCAGGGCTGCCGTGACGGTCACTGTGGTTTCGTCCAACCGGCCAAAGCCGGCGGCGAACGACGACACCGTGGAGAAGGCCAACGCGGGAAAGCCGGAAACGGTCAATGTACTCGCCAACGACTTCAACCCCTTCAGCGAAACTCCGCTGAAAATCGAGTCTGCCGTGGTGGAAACAGGCTCGGCTTCCGGGCAGCCCGCTATCGCAGGGGATTCCATTACGGTGACCCCTGCCGACGGCTCCAAGGGGGTGCTCGTTGTCCGCTACACCGTGAAGGACAAGACTGACGATCCCAGCCGCCAAGCCGTGGGACGGGTCCGGATTACTGTTCGGGACAAGCCGGACGCCCCGTCCGCTCCCGTGGCAACCGACGTCCGCAGCCGGACGGCCGTCCTGAAGTGGGCGCCGCCGTCGGACAATGGCGCGTCCATTACCAAATACACCGTCAAGGCGGCCGGCTTCCAGCAGGAATGCCCCACCACGACCTGTACGCTCACGGGTCTGACGAACAACGTGAAGTACGTCTTCACCGTCACGGCCACCAATGAGGTGGGCGATTCGCAACCCTCGGTGGCCTCCAATGAGATCCGGCCGGACGAGAAGCCGTCGCCGCCGGATGCCCCGTCCGTCAAGGCAGGCGACAAGGACCTCGCGATCACCTGGACCCCGGCAAAGACCGAAGGCTCACCGGTGAAGCACTACAACCTGGAGATCTCACCACCTCCGGCAAACGGGATCGCCGTCAAGAACGACGTCACCGGCCTGAGCTACACGTGGCCGGGATTGACGAACGGCGTGAAGTACAAAGTCCGCGCCCAAGCAGTCAACGACCTCGGCCCTTCCGAATGGAGTCTGTACTCCGGCGAAGACCACCCCGCGGGACTGCCCGGAGCCCCGGCAGCGCCGAGCACCGCCGTAGTATCTTCCGTTGGTTCGCAGAACCAACTCCGCGCTGACTGGACGGAACCGGACACTAACGGAGACCCCATTAAGAATTACTACGTCACCATGAGTGGCGGTGGCGGAGCGACGCAGACTCAAACCATCCCGGGCAACGTCCGTTCGGCAACGTTCACGGCCAACAACTCCGAGGCCGGCTACACGTTTACGGTCCAGGCCGAGAACAAAGCCGGCAAGGGTGCCGTGAGCGCAGCATCGGCACCACGAAGGGCCACTGGAAAGTTGGGAACAGTGGCGAACGTCAGCGCCGCGCCCGCCAACACCGGGGGAGCAGGCGGACAGCTGACGATCAACTTCAGCGTGCTCAGCGCAGCCCAACGCAACGGCTCCAGCGCCAGCGAGGTCAGCTACACGTACAGGGCCAGCACCGGGCAGTCCGGGCCCATCCAGCCGGGCCAAACCATCGGCGGCTTCGCCAACGGCCAGGCCACCAGCATCACGGTGACGGCCAATTCCTCCGTGGCGCCCAGCTCCGACGCCAGTGCCCCCGCGACAGCTACGCCGTTTGGCTCTCCGGGAACGCCGTCGGCGTCAGGCACGAATGGTGCCCTTAACAACCAGTCGGTGACCCTCAATTGGTCTTCACCTTCGCCGGCCACCAACGATGTCAGGACCACAAAAATCCGGATCGACAACGGCGCCTGGGAAACGGTGGCAGCGTCGGGCAGCAGGACCATCAACACCGGTGGCTGGGAGCAGACCCGGACTATTTACGTCCAGACGTTCAACTCCCTCGGAACTCCGGGCCCGGAGGTCAGCGCAAGCGCCACCTCGGGTAAGCAAGGCGTCTGGGAAGGCGTCCTGAATACCTCGGTGGTCCAGCGCTCCTGCACGTACACCTTGGGCGGTGACAACTACAGGCCTTCGCCCTACTTCACCTGTGATGGCGTGAACGCCAACGTTCCACCGTGGGAGTACCCGGGCCAAAAGATGGTGGTGAAGTGCTACGTCGTCCAGGGTGACCAGGACGACCGGATGTTCACGTGGTGGCGGATTGAAGACGGATCGGCCCGCAACGTGGGCCGCTACATCATCTCGTTCCACACCACCGTCGGGGAGCCTGGACCGCTGGGAGCTCCGCATTGTTGAGGGTAGTTGTCCCCATCGCGCCACCTGTGGAGGACCACTTAGGCTGTCAAAGCCAATGGAGAGCCCGATCTCGGGTTCCCTTGGCTAGCCGTTTGGCGCGTGGGATAGTCTTAGGGACTGAAAATTCCGCCGCCGTATGGGGGTACTGCGGAATGCGCGGCTGCCGGCACTTGCCGGACGGCCAGGAAGCTGCTTCTCGGCAGCTGTACGACAAGGGAATTTTGGGGCTGTGACATCTTTCTTCGGCAAGCTGGGGCTGAAAAAGCGTCGAAACAAAAAACTCATAACGGCTACAGCCGTGTCCGCGGCCGGTGCCGTACTGGTGGCGGGTGCCGTACTGTACCCGGGGTTCAAGACCACCGAGGTGGACCTGAACGACGGCGGCGTGTGGGTAGTCAGCAAGACAAAGAACGCCGTCGGCAGGTTGAACTATCCGTCTCGTGTCCTTGACGGGGCAGTGACGCCCGCGAGCACCACTTTCGATGTCCTGCAGCACGACGGCAACGTCTTCGTGGACGACGAATCCGGGTCCACCATCAACCAGGTCTCGGCAGCTAACCTCAAGCTTGGCGGCGATAAACAGCTCCCGTCATCCTCGCAAGTCAGCTACGGCTCCACCGTCCTGTCCGTAACCGACCCCGCTCGAGGCAAGGTGTGGGCCCTTTCCCCGTCCTCAGTGAACGGGTTTGACGAAGAAGGAACGGAGCCGGTCCTCACCGGCTCGCAGGGCATCGTGTCCGCCGTGGGCCAGGACAACCGGATCTACACGGCTGATCCCGGCAAGGGCGAGATCACCATCACCACCGTGGACGCTACCGGCGAGCGGACGGCTTCCGAAGCGACCAAAGTGGACGAGCTCAAGGGCGCCGGAGACCTGCAGATCGCCGTTGTTGGCGACAAGCCGGTGGTTCTGGATGCGGCGTCCGGAAACCTCTTCCTGCCGGGCGGACGCAAGCTCCAATTGCAGGACGCGCGTGAAGCCAAACTCCAACAGAGCGGCGAAGACAGCGGCTTTGTGGCTATCTCCACTCGGAAATCACTGTTGAAGCAGCCCTTGGACGGGTCGACGGCCGCCACCGTCAATGCCGACGGCGAGGGTGTTCCCGCTGCGCCCGTGCAGGTCAGCAAGTGTGTGCACGCTGCGTGGTCCGGGGCCAACAAGTACGTCCGCGATTGCGACAACGACGCCGACGACAAGAAAAACGACGTACCCAAGGCCAGCGCATCCCCGAGCTACGTTTTCCGTGTGAACCGGGACCTCGTGGTCCTCAACGACATCAATTCCGGCAGCGTATGGCTGGTCAACCAGAACATGCAGTTGGTCAACAACTGGGACGATGTGGTGCCGCCGAAGAACCAGTCCGATGACCAGGACCAGGAATCCGCGGACAACAACACCATCAATGTCCTTCCCGACCGCACCAAGCCCAACCGGGCACCCGAAACCAAACCGGACGAGTTTGGCGTCCGGCCCGGCCGGACGTCCATCCTGAGCGTGCTGGACAACGATTCAGATCCCGACGGCGATGTCCTCACCGCCGCGGTTGGCGCCAACGGCCCCAGGGCCGGGACCCTCGAAAACATCTACGGCGGTTCAGCGTTCCAAGTCAAAGTCCCGGCCGAAGCCACGCCCGGTACTGAAGTTTTCGACTACAACGCCTCCGACGGACGCGGATTGTCGGCCGGCGGCAAAGTTACCCTGCGCGTGGTGGCCCCTGAAGACAACAGGCCCCCGTTCTTCAAACGCGCCGAACCTACCACCATGCTCGTAGAGCAGGGTAAGTCGGTAAGCCAAAACATCCTCACGGACTGGATGGATCCCGATGGGGACGACCTCGTCCTGTTGGATGCCAAGGCCGACAACGAGCAGGACCAGGTCAAAGTACGCCGTGACGGTCTGCTGACCTACCAGGACTCCGGTGCGGCCGCCGGCAAGAAGAACGTGACCATTACGGTGTGGGATGGCCGCGCCACCACCGAGGGCCGCGTCGTCGTGAACGTGCAGCCGCCGGGCGCCCTCGCGCCTGTGGTCAATGCAGACCATGTCACCGCCGTCGTAGGCCAGGACCTGGTGATCGCGCCCCTGAAGAACGACGTCGACCCCAACGGCGGCGCCTTGCGCGTGGCACACGTTGAGGCCGCCGGCCAGGCCGAGCTGGGACCCGTGACCGACGGCGGGACCTTCACCTTCCGCAGCAACACTCCCGGCCCCGTGTACCTCACCTACATTGCCAGCAACGGTCCCCAGAGCAGCCAAGGGCTGATTCGCGTGGACGTGGAGTCCGGTAAGGACGCAGGAGCGCCGGTGGCTGTCCACGACGTCGCCCTCCTCCCGGTAGGCGGCAGCGTACTGGTCGATCCGCTCGCGAACGACTCCGATCCTTCCGGTGGCGTGCTGGTCCTTCAATCCGTCAACGTGCCCCCGGGTTCCTCTGCTTCCGTCAGCGTGATTGACCACAGCGTCCTGCGCGTCACCGATGTCCTTGGCGCCAAGGAACCCTTCGTTTTCAGTTACACCATGTCCAACGGCCGCGGTTCGGCTACGGGGACGGTAGGTGTGATGCCCGTCCCGGCCCCCGCCGTCGTCGAAGCTCCGCAGCCGAAACCCGACGAAGTCAACGTACGCGTCAACGACGTCGTCACCATCCCCGTCCTGGACAACGACACCCACCCGCAGGGCGAAAAGTTGTCCGTTGACCCGGAGTTGGCCCAGACGGTAGCCGAAGAAGACGGCAAGGCCTTCATTTCCGAGAACACCCTGCGCTTCATCGCCGGCCCCACGCCGAAGACCGTGCGTGCCATCTACAACGCCGTCGATCCACAGGGACAGAAGAGCGCAGCAGCGGTCACCATTCACATCCTGCCGCTGGAAGGCGCCCAGAACTCGCGGCCACAGCCGCAGAACCTTACAGCGCGCGTCGTGGCCGGCGGTACGGTACGGATTCCGGTGCCGTTGGACGGCATCGATCCGGACGGCGACTCCGTCCAGCTCACCGGCATCGACAGCACGCCCACCATGGGAACCGCGACGGCGGGTAGCAACTTCATCGATTTCGTCGCCGCCGGCGACGGTGCCGGTACCGATACATTCCGGTACAAGGTGATCGACCGCCAAGGTGCCGTCAACACCGGAACGGTCACCATCGGCGTCGCGCCCCGCGGTGAAGACAACCAAAAGCCGGCTCCGGTGGACGACGAAGTCAAGGTCCGGCCGGGCCGCCAAATCGCGGTGGACGCGACGGCGAACGATACCGACCCCGATGGCGACCAGATCCGGATCCTGAGTGACAGCATCGAAGCCGACGAAGGCCTGGACGCGCAGGTCAGCAAGACCAGCGGCCGCATCCTCGTTACCGCTCCTGCCGCCGAAGGCACCGTGAACGTCCGCTATTCGGTAGCCGATGACCGCGATGCCGTAGGCCAGGCCACCATCCGCGTGATCGTCAAGAACGACGTCCCGCTGCAGGCTCCGATTGCCCGTGACGACCGGGTTACCTCGGCGCAGACACTCGGGAAGACGGCAGTGGATGTTCCTGTCCTCAAGAACGATGAGGATCCCGACGGTGTGGGGGAGAACCTGAAGATCAGCACGGGCCTTGAGACGGCCCGGCCTGGTTCCGAGGGCAACGTGGTTGTGGACCTGACCGAGCAGGCGCAACTGGTGCCCTACACCGTGGAAGACGTGGACGGCCAGAAGTCGACCGCCATCATTTGGGTTCCGGGCATCGGCCAGCAGGTTCCTACGCTCGCCAAGGATGAGGTTGTTGAGCTGGTCTCCGGCCAGTCCGTCACCGTGAATCTTGCTGACTGGGTCAAGGTGCGGGACGGACGTACGCCCCGTTTGACGCAGACGGACCGCATCAAGCTGATCGGTGCCGACGGCAGCGATCCTGTTGCCGGCAACGGAACTGCCATCAAGTACACCGCAGGTACTGAATACGTGGGACCCGGCTCCATCAGCTTCGAAGTGACCGATGGAACCGGCCCGGACGACCCCAACAGTTTGAAGTCCACGCTCAGCATCCGGACCAAAGTCCTTCCGGACCCCAACAAGAACAACCCGCCCACGCTGCTCGGCAGCGAAGTTGAGGTGCCCAAGGGAGATTCGGCCAGCCTCGACCTGGAGAAGCTGACCTCGGATCCGGATGCGGACGACGTCCCGAACATGGCGTACGAGCTGGTGGGCGCTGCCCCCGGTGGCTTCAGGGTGAACATCGACGGGAAGACCCTCAGGGTATCCGCCGAGGACTCCGTGCAGATCGGCCAGGGCGGCACTGTCCAGGTGAAGGCCAAGGACCGCCGCGGCTTGGAAGCGCTGGCCACCTACAAGTTGTCAATGACAGCCTCCAACAGGCCCAAACCTGTGGCCAACGACGACGTGGAGCCGGAGGCCCAATCAGGGAAGCCTGTCACGGTCAACGTGCTGGCCAACGATTCCAACCCGTTCCCGGAGACGCCGTTGAAGATTGCGGCGGCGGAAACAGAAACCGGCAGCGGCAACACCGAGGTGGCCGGAGACTCAGTGACGGTGACCCCTGCTCCCGGATTCACCGGAACCTTGGTGGTCTCCTACACAGTGGCGGACAAGACGGGGGAGACCTCGCGGCAGGCAACGGCCCGTATCAGGCTTACCGTCAAGGACAAGCCGGCTGCGCCCAGCACTCCCCTTGCGCAGAGCGTGGGGGACCAGACTGCCCTTCTGACGTGGAACGCTCCCGCTGACCGGGGCTCGCCCATCACCAAGTACACGGTGTATGGAGAGGGAGGATTCAAGCAGGACTGCCCGGCCAATACGTGCACCTTGACGGGGCTCACCAACAACGTGAAGTACCACTTTGCAGTGACAGCTACCAACGCCATCAACGAGTCGGACCGTTCTCCGGTGTCCGCGGAAGTGCGCCCGGACGTCAAGCCGGATACTCCGGCGGCACCCACACTGAAGTACGGGGACAAGGAGTTGTCCGTTGCCTGGGTTCCCCCGGCCAGCAAAGGTTCGCCGATCAAGTCCTACGATCTTGAAATCTCACCTGCTCCGGCAGGGCAGAATCCCCAGATCCAGAACCTCACCGGCGCGAGCTACGTGTGGAAGGGGCTGACCAACGGCGTTGCCTACAAGGTCCGCGTCCTTGCCCGCAACGATGCCAAGGAACCATCCGAGTGGAGTCCCTACTCCGCCGCGGAAACCCCGGCGGGAGTACCCGCAACGCCCGCGGCACCGACTGTGTCCGGGGCCGGGTCTGTCGGCGACCAAAGCCAACTCAAGGTGAGCTGGGCGGCGCCCAACAACAATGGTGACCCTGTGTCCACCTACACGCTGACCACTTACCGGGGCGGCGCCGTCGTGGGCTCCCAAGCGGTGGCTGCAACGTCGCAAAACGTGACCGTAGCCAACGCCGAAGCCGACTACACGTTCACGGTTTCGGCTACCAACAAGGCCGGCGTCAGTGGCGTCAGCCAGCAATCGGCCGCTATCCGGGCAGCAGGAAAGCCGGGCATGGTGGGGAGTGGTTCCGTTACTGCAACCGGCACGAGCGGGCAACTGCGGGTGACCTTCACCCCGTTGACTGCTGCCGAGCGCAACGGCTCGCAGGACGGTGAGATCACGTACCGCTGGCAAACAGCTCACGGCTCCGGGCCGATCGGCAGGGGCGGAGGCGACATCGGTGGCCAGCCAAACGGGACCAACGTGGTGGTCAACATCATCGCCACGTCCGTGAAGAACAATATGTCCGGCGATGCGAAGGCCATCGGCACCGGCAACCCCTACGCGCCTCCGAATGCGCCGAACGTCAACGGCGGCACGTCCGCCAAGGGTGATGGCGAAGTGCATTGGAACTGGAACCCGCCGAACATGAATGGCCGGCCCCTGGACCACTACGAAGTGAAGCTTGACGGCGGCGCGTGGCAGTCGGTCGGTGGAGCCACCAGGTTTGACGCTTCCGGCGGTGGCTGGAACAAGACGCGAACGCTTGAGGTTCGGGCCGTCACGGTTGTCGCGGGTGCCGTCGGACGGGCCAACGCCACCAGCGGGGACGACCCCACGCCGCCACCGCCCACGTCCTGGACCATCACCGCAACGCCCGTGCGCAGCTGCACCGAGCCGCGCTACGGCACGGACAGTTTCCGGGCCGGCAACCCGTCGTCGTGTGTGGGCGAGGGCAAGTGGCTCAACGCAGGAGCCTCGGGCCAGTCGGATTACTACGTGGTCTGGTACAAGAGCGCGGACAACCCGAGCGGCATCTGGTATCACCTGACGTCAGGAATGGCTGCTGGAAACTTCGTCCGTCACGATACGACCAACCGGGATGGCCAGGGACCACCTCCGGGAATGCCGCAGCGATGAAATATTTAGCCGCAGGACTTAAGCTAATCGATGGACTAAGTGGCGTGTCATCACGTTGCTCCAGGAAAACCAAGAAAAGGAACTCAACGCCATGACCATGACCAGCGAGCAGGCCGCGTGGTTTGCAGAAACGTTCGAAAAGCTCGTTGCCAACGTCGGGCAGGCAGTCCTCGGTAAGGAACACGTCATCCGGCTCACGTTCACGGCGATGTTGGCTGAGGGACACGTCCTGTTCGAGGATGCGCCCGGGACCGGCAAGACCTCCTTGGCCCGCGCTTTGGCAGCCACGGTGCAGGGTTCCCACAACCGCATCCAGTTCACGCCCGATCTCCTGCCATCGGACGTGACGGGCGTGACCATCTATGACCAGAAGACCCAGAAATTCGAGTTCCACAAGGGCCCGGTGTTCAGCAACATCGTCCTCGCGGACGAAATCAACCGTGCCTCACCGAAGACGCAGTCGGCCTTGCTGGAGGTCATGGAAGAATCCCGCGTCACGGTTGACGGGACCACGTACGACGCCGGCCGGCCGTTCATGGTTCTGGCAACGCAGAACCCCATTGAGCAGGCCGGAACCTACCGACTGCCCGAAGCCCAGTTGGACCGCTTCCTGATCAAGACCTCCATTGGCTACCCGGACCACTCGTCCACGGTGCGTTTGTTGGGCGGCACCAATCTCAAGGATCGGTCGAAGGACCTCTCCGCGATCATCACCACCCAAGCCGTTGCGGACATGGCGGACCTCGCGGCCACGACCCACGTGGACACGGCAGTGCTGGAATACATCTCCCGCCTGTGCGAGGAAACCCGAAATGCCACGGAAACGCGACTCGGTGTCTCCGTCCGTGGAGCCCTGGCCATGGTCCGCGCGGCGAAGGTGTGGGCTGCAGGGCAGGGCCGTAACTTCGTGCTGCCGGACGACGTCAAGGAACTCGCGCCTGTGGTGTGGACGCACCGTTTGGTGATGGATCCCGAGGCTGAATTCTCGGGCGCGACTCCCGAGGTCGTGTTGGCACGCGTCCTCGCCGAGGTCGCCGCCCCGCAGCAACGCGCGAGCGCCTAGGCCCGGCGACTCCCAACCCCGCACTCCCGGTTCGAACAAAGGTCCCCAACATGTCCTCCAGCACACCCCTGAAAAGGGCTGCTGAATCGCTCAAGCGCGCATCGTCGGCGCTTGGCGGCAAGATCCGCGCCCTCCGCGGTCCCGGTAACGGCAAGTCCGGCAAGCTTCACCCAGCGGCCGTCTGGTCGGAGGCGATCGGGACGGCAGGGGAGTTTGTTGCCCCTGCGTGGGCCAAGGTCCGCGACGTGTGGTTGCGGTTTGCCTGGCCCGTGCTTTCGGTGGTGAGCGTGCTCGGTTGGGTGGTTCTTGCCACGGCTGTTGGTCTCTGGATCGTAGGCCAGTCGTGGGGCTGGCAGGAGGCGAAGTCGGCCGCCCTGGTTGCGTTCCTCTTGTTCGTGCTGGCGGTGGCTTTCATCGTGGGACGCTCGGCGTACGGGGTGGTGCTTGACCTGGCGAGGACCAGGGTTGCCGTAGGGGATGATGCGGTGGGCAGCATTGCGGTCTCCAATGTGTCGGCCAGGCCCTTGCTGCCGGCCGCTTTGGAGCTTCCCGTGGGCGCTGCAACGGCGATCTTCCACTTGCCGCGCATGAAGCCGGCACAGGTGCACGAGGACCTGTTCACCATTCCTACGGCGCGCCGTGCCGTGATCGTCGTGGGACCTGTGAGGTCCGTGCGGGCGGACCCGCTTCACCTTCTCCGCCGGCGTGTCCTGTGGACGGAGCCCGTGGACCTTTTCGTGCATCCACGGACTGTCCCATTGGGTGGCTCGGCAGCAGGGTTCATCCGGGATTTGGAAGGCATGCCCACCACGGAGCTTTCCAGCGCCGACGTATCCTTCCACGCGCTGCGCGACTACGTGCCGGGGGACGACCGCCGGCATATCCACTGGAAGACAACCGCCCGGACAAACAAGCTCATGGTTCGCCAGTTCGAGGAGACACGCCGCGCGCACCTTGCCGTATCACTGTCCATCAACACCGATGAGTACGACTCGGAACCGGAATTTGAGATGGCAATTTCCGTGGCCGCATCCATTGGCCGCCAGGCTATCCGTGAACAGCGCGAACTGGACGTCCTGACGCAGAAGGGACCGCTGCGCTGTGAGACCGGCCGCAACTTGCTGGATGACATGACGAGGATCGTCGGGGCACCCATGCGGAAGACCGCCGTCGACCTCGCCCGGACCCTGGCCGATACGGTCCCGAACGCTTCCGTGGTCTTTTTCGTCGTCGGCAGCCACGTCACGGCAACCCAGTTGCGTTCCGCGGCGGCGTCCGTCCCGCCCGGTGTCCGCAGCCTTGCCGTGCGGGTCCAACCCGGCGCGGCGCCGTCGAGGGCGAACATCGCTGACCTCACGGTCCTGACGGTGGGCGACCTTGACGACCTGGCCATCGTTCTTCGAAAGGCGGCAGCATGAGCACCGCGCCGAATCTTCGCGATCGTTCGCGGCAGGGCAAACGGACAGCCGGCAGGGCAGCCAACCGCTCGGAATCGTCGGTCTTCCAGGACGGCCGTCCTTTATGGCATTTCGCGGTGGATTGCGGCGCCTTGGCGGTCCTGTTGTTCCTGGGCGTGCTGGGTTTCAGCCTGAGCTTCGGGGGAGACCCCTACTACCTGATCGCCGGAGTGGGCGGAATCGTTCTGGGTCTCGGCTTGGCGGTCCTTAATGCGCACCTTCGGCTTGGACTGCTGATCACCACGGCGATGGCCTTTGGTGCCTACATGCTGTTCGGCTCTGCGCTGGCGGTCCCCGACACCGCAGTGCTCGGTTTCCTGCCCAGCCTGGACTCCCTGCGGACTTTGTTGCTGGGAATCGTGTTCGCATGGAAGGACATGCTGACTGTTGGCGTCCCGGTGGGCACCGCGAACGGCATGCTGATCGTGCCCTTTTTGAGCTCGCTGCTCATGTCGCTGGCCGCCGGCCTGTTGGCGTGGCGCCTCAGGAGCCCCTATTGGCCGCTCTTTCCAGTGCTGGTGCTGTTTGTGACCGGTATCGCCTTCAGCACCAGCGCGGGCTTTCTCAACGTGGAACGGGGCGTGTCGCTGACCATTGTTTCCATCGTGTGGGCCACGTTCCGCCGGGAAGCCTTGCGGCAAAGCAGTACGCGGACAGTTTCGGCCAACAGGCCGGATTCCGACGCCGGTGCGGCCCGCCGCGGCAAGCTTCGTCGGCTGGGGACTGCTGCAGGCGTCATCGCGGTGGCGGTTGGCGTCACGGCGATCGCCTCGCCCGTGGTCACGGCGGGCGATGACCGCAAGGTGCTGCGCAACACTATCGTGCCGCCCTTCGATCCCCGGGACTACATCACGCCCTTGGCGAGTTTCCGCAACTTCGTGAAGGACGAGAAGGACACCACGCTGTTCACGGTCAAGGGCTTGCCGAAGGACGCGCGCGTCCGCTTGGCGGCGCTGGATGCCTTCAACGGCTTGAACTACACCATGGATCCGAACAGCTCCGGCAACTTCAGCAAGGTCGGCGACGCCCGCTCGCTCAATACCCTGGCCGATACGGGAAGCCCTGTTGCCGGGTCCAACTACACACTGGAAATCAGCATCGAGGACTACCAGGGCTACTTCGTTCCGGGTGGCCGTCACACTACCGGCATGAGTTTCCTGCAGAGCTCGGGGGCAGCGTCGGGTCTTTACTTCAACGCCGGCACTGACACAGCCGTGACCACCAAAGGCCTCGCCAAAGGCGATACGTATACGGTCCAGGTTTCCGACCCGGGCGTACTGGAACATGGCCAGCTGACTCAGTACGACTTCGCAAAGCTCACCTTGCCGGAAGCCCAGGAAGTCCCGCCCATTGTGGCGTCACAGGCCAACGAACTTTCGGCTGATGCTCCGACAGCCATTGACCGTGTCCGGCAGATCGAAGCCCACTTCCAGAAGAGCGGTGCCTTCAGCAACGGCTTGGTCGCTGAGGGCCAGGTGCCGAGCTTGCCGGGACACAGCGCGGCCCGTGTCCGCAATCTGCTGTCTGCCAAGCAGATGCTGGGCGACGACGAACAGTACGCCGTGTCCATGTCCCTCATGCTCCGCCACCTCGGCATTCCGTCCCGCGTCGTGATGGGGTTCTATCCGGATCCCAAGAGTCCGGAAAACGGTGCCGGCGACGTCAAGATCACGGGCAAGGACGTGCACGCCTGGGTGGAGGTCGCCTTCGACCGCGTTGGTTGGGTTGCCTTCGATCCGACTCCGCCCAAGGACAACGTACCGATTCCGCCGGACCCGGAGAACAAATCCAAGCCCAAGCCCCAGGTGCTGCAGCCTCCGCCTCCGCCGCAGGAGCCCGCAGACCTGCCACCGGACTCCACTCCGGACGCCCTGGACGCCGACGAGAAGAAGGACAACCCGTGGCTGTTCTGGGGTCCGTTGCTTGCCGCCATCGGCGTTGCGTTGATTCCCTTGGGGATTCTCGCCGTGCCGCTGCTGCTGATCCTTCTGCTGAAGGCCCGACGCCGGAAGGCCCGCTTCCGTGATGGCCACCCGGCCCAGCGGGTCGGCGGAGGGTGGAACGAGGTGATCAGCCTCGCCACGGATATGGGTGCCTCCATCGACCCCAAGTCGACCCGCCGTGAGTCTGCCACTGTCCTTGCCGATGCCTTCCCGAACGCAGGCAACACCACCACGATGCTGGCGCACAGGGCCGACGCCGCGGTCTTCGGTGCAGGCCAGCCAAGCGAGGAAGAGGTCAAGAAGTACTGGGAGATCGTGGATTCCTCGTTGGACGACATCACGGGAAGCGTTGGCTTCTGGAAACGGCAGCAGGCCCGTTTCTCCCCGCGTTCATTGCTGTCGGACGGACGCGCGGCACTGCGCCGACGTGAATACCTCAAGAAGGGCAAGTCTGATGGCCAGTGAAGCTGAACTGTGCCCGGCGTGCCGCCACGCGGTCCGCCCGGGCGCGGCGTTTTGCACGTATTGCGGCTCGCCGCTCAGCAACCGGGGTGCCCGGAAGGAACGGAACGTGAACCAGTCGCAGAAAGCTGCCCTGGACTTCGCAAACCGTCAGGGTCAGCCCGATCCCGGTAGTATCTCGGTAGCGTCGTCGCCGGTTTCAACGCCGCCGGGAGCAGGTCACCCGGATGGTTCGCGATCGGCACACGGTGCAGGAACAGGCTTACTAGCGGGACCAGGGGGAGGGACTACCATGACTGCGCAGCTTGAGCTGGTGCCGGGGTCTGCCGGGAAGCGTCTGGGCGCGGCGGTGCTCGACTGGCTGGGACCCATTGCTGTGCTGGCGACCACCTTCGCGATCGGCATCGCCGGTATCACCCAAACACGCAGGAACGGGTTCATCGTCTACGACACCGGGTTGCTTGTCCTTCTGGGCAGCATCGGCCTGGGCGTCACCGTGGTCTACATCTTCGTGATGCTTGCGCTCGAAGCCAAGTCCGGCAACACCATCGGCAACCAACTCATGGGCATCCGCAGCACTGATGCCGACGGCTACGCGCCCGGCGCAGGAGTGGTCTTCGTTCGCGGCATCCTGACCGGGGGGCTCCTGTTGCTGGGGACCATCGTCGGAGCCGTGTTCCTTGGCCTTGGGCTGCTCGGCCTCGTCCTTTGGATCGCACTTCCCGTCATGGTCCTCGGAGTGGCCTGGGCCATCCTCGTGGTTGTTTCCAACGCATGGGACAGCAACGGCAAGCTGCGTGGCTGGCATGACAAAGCCGCGAAATCACTGGTCTTCGACGTAGGCGCGGGTCGGAACCCGGTGACTACGGGTGGTATTCAGGGCCCTTACAGCTTTGCTCCTGTGGACCTGCCGCCCGTGCAGCCTGTGGCTTCCCCCGTGCCGACGGCCTCCGTTAAGCAACAACCTTCGCATGATCCGAACCAGTGGCATCCGCCTGCGGCTTCGCGGCCCGTTGCTGTTGTTCCCCAGGTATCCGCCCAGGCTCCCGCAGTGCTGCAGCCCGCCCACCCTGACGATGTCGTAGAGCGGACCCGGATGCGTCCCGGTGCGCCCTCCCGTGGACAAGCCGCGCTCCGCATCCGCGTGGATGACGGCCAGGACGTCCAGTTGGCAGGCACTGCGCTTTTGGGCCGGAACCCCGCGCCGCAGCCCGGCGAAACGGCCGAGCAGTTGCTTCCGGTCTCTGATCCGGGCCGGTCCATTTCCAAGACCCACCTGCATCTTCGCACCGACGGTGATGGTGTTTGGGTGACTGACCGCAACTCCACCAACGGCAGCGCCGTCACAACGCCCGATGGCATCCAAACGCGGTTGCATCCAGGCGAAGCAGTCTTCGTCCGCCCCGGTTCCACCGTTCACTTCGGGGACCGTTCCTTCCACCTAGGACAAGCATGAACTCACAGCCGGCAACGCCTGCCGACGCCGATCCCGCTGCAGGCGGATCTTCCTTCCGGCTTAGTTATGGTTACGGCACAGACCGTGGCCTCAGGCGCGAATTGAACGAGGATTCGTTTATCGCCTCGGATCCCGTCTTTGCTGTCGCGGACGGCATGGGCGGCCACGAGGCCGGTGAAATCGCGAGCGGCATGTGCGTGCGGACATTGGGCAGCGCCCCGGAATTGGCCGCAGGGGTCCGTACAGCTTCGGCCGCAGACCTTCAGGCCTGCCTGCTGAAGGCCGACGCCAGCATCCGCAAGGCAACGGGGGCGCGCGCCGGCACCACGCTTTCCGGCGTCGTGGTGGTTGAACAAATGGGTGTGCCGTACTGGTTGGTCATGAACATCGGTGATTCCCGGACCTATCGCCTCAGCCAAGGGGAGTTCGCCCAAATCAGCGTGGATCACTCCGAAGTCCAGGAATTGGTGGATTCCGGTGACATCACGGCTGACCAAGCCGCCATCCATCCTCGCCGGCACGTCGTGACACGGGCCTTGGGCACGGGCGACGAGACCGAGGCTGATTTCTGGTTGTTGCCCATCCAGGAAGGCGACCGCATCATGGTCTGCTCCGATGGGCTCAACGGCGAACTGGGCGATGACCATATGTTCCGCATCCTCAGCACTGTGGCGCATCCGCAGGACGCCGTTGACGCCCTGATCCAGGCGGCCCTCCGCAGCGGCGGACGCGACAACGTCACCGTGATTGTGGTGGACGCCAAGAACGTCCTGAACGACGCCGGCATCGCCACCACCGCGCCACGGCCGGAAAGCGAAACCGAGGTGGAGGAGGACACCCTCCCCAGGGCCTGGGTCACCGGTACTGACACGGAGGAGCCTGCTGATGGCCAGCGATAGCCCCGGGGCTGAAACCCGCTACCAAGGCGGAGACTGGTTCGCTATCGTCCGTCAGGGCACTGTCGTATTGCTCGGGTCCGACACCACTCCCGCCTTGGTTCACTCCGTGTGGGAATTGCTTGCGTCCAAACCCGAGGCCCACGAAGTCCTCCATGCTGTCACCGACGCCTTCGGTGTCTCGCTGAGCCGAATCCCGCCCTTTGGCATCATCGACTCCAAGGACGGCCTCCGCGTCTTCCTGCGCGGTGACCTTGAGCTCGCCGTCACTCTGCCTACGGGGGAAGAGCACCTTTCCGGCCGGGACGTTACAACGTGGACGGAGCGCCGCCTGCCTGCCGCGGATTCGTACAGCTTGCAGATTGGCCCGGGCACCGGTTCGACGCCGGACGGCGGCTTGCCGTTGACTGAAGGCGTAGTGCGGCTCGCCTCACTTGAAGTTGTGCTTGATCCCGCTGCTGAGCCGCGTGTTTCTCATTCGCGGCATGTGCCGGATGAACGGCCTGTTTTTGACGAACATCCTCAACCAGATGAGCGGCGTGTATCCGATGAGACCATGATCGGCTTTACGGAGGCTGATCTGGGACTGACCATCGCGCCCGCCCAGCTCGGGGCTGATGCCGTACCCGCTGAGGGGCTTGGTGCTCCCACTGACGAGGCTGTTGCCGCCGCCAATGAGCCCGCCGAATTTGCCGAGGAACCCGGCCAAGCCGCGCCTGAGGATGACTCCGGTGACTCACAGGACGTCCCGGTGCACACAAGCACCACGGATCCCATCGTCCCGGCGTTGGAGACCACCACCAACTATGACCACCTGTGGGACAAAACGGTCATGCGGAACATCGAAGATGCAGCGGTGAGGTTGGACGCGGACTCCGACGGACATGATGCCCCAGCGCTCCTTGGAACCCCGGCTCCAGCACCCGAATCAACGCCAGCACCCCAGACGGTCGAACCGGCTACAGCGGAAGGCGGGAAAGCCGCCGTCGGAGGTTCCGCCGTCGAGCAGGAACGGAACGGGGTGCAGGAACGGCAAGGGGTGCAGGAACGGCAAGGAGTGCAGGACCAGGAAGGAGCGGCTCCCGCCCAGGGCCTGATCGACTCGGTTCCGTGGCTACGCAGCAGCGCCGCGGAGCAGGCGTCCCAGCCGGCACCGCAGGTCCCTGCCGGGTGGTCGCAACCGCCCGCCGGCCCGCCATCGGTTCCTGCGCCGCCTCCGATCGCGGCACCACCTCCCATCGCGCCTGGCGTCGAGGACTTCGACCATGACGGCCAGACCATCATGAAGAGCAGCGTCGTGGGCGAGGCGGCAACTCCAGCCGGCAAGCCGCAAGAGGACCCGGCAGCTGGCAATGGTCCCAGCGTTTTGGCACGCGTGTGCTCCCAAGGGCACGCAAACCCGCCGACGTACCCGCAGTGCGCTGCCTGCGGCTCGCCATTGTCGGGCGATGCCGTTCAGGTGCCCCGGCCGCGCCTGGGCAGGATGCGGTTGTCCACGGGCGAGTTGATCGACCTTGAGCAGTCGCTCATCATCGGCCGGCAGCCCTCAGTGTCGCGTGTGCAGGGCGGAACCATGCCCCGCCTGATCCAGGTGGAGAGCCCGGGCGGGGACATTTCCCGATCCCACGTCGAGGTTCGGTTGGAGGGGTGGCACGTGATGCTGTGCGACCTCAAGGCAACCAACGGCACCGTGCTCGTCAGGGAAGGGCAGGCCCCGCGCCGCCTTGCCCAGAACGAGATGGCAATCCTGCTGGACGGTGACATCGCTGAACTGGGCGACAACATTTCATTGCGTTTCGAGGAGATTCTTTGAGTTCCAAGAGGCCCCCCGCGCCGCCTCCCGCCATCCCCGGCTTCAAGTACGTCAGCCTGTTGGGTTCCGGCGGCTTTTCCGATGTGTTCCTCTACGAGCAGGACAGGCCGCGCCGGAAAGTAGCCGTGAAGGTCCTGTTGTCGGATCTCAAGACCGAAGGTGCGCGTCGGCGCTTCGAGTCCGAAGCGAACCTGATGGCCCAGCTGTCCTCCCACCCCTACATCGTGACGATCTTCGAGGCCGAGATCACGGAGGACGGACACTCCTACCTCGCCATGGAGTACTGCTCCCGGCCGAGCCTCGATGTGCGCTACCGCCGTCAGCGCTTCAGCGTGGACGAGGTCCTTGCCGTCGGCATCCAAGTGGCCTCCGCCGTCGAAACCGCCCACCGTGCGGGCATCGTCCACCGGGATATCAAACCCGCCAACATCCTGGTGACGGACTACAACCGCCCCGCCCTCACCGACTTCGGCATCTCCGGCACCATCGGTGCAGATACTGACGACGACGCGGGTATGTCCATCCCATGGTCTCCGCCTGAGCAATTCCGCGGGGGACCGGTAGACGGTGTACCCGTGGACATCTGGGCACTCGGTGCCACTCTGTACACCCTGTTGGCCGGACGTTCGCCGTTCGTGCTGCCGGGGCAGGATAATTCCCAGCGGGAACTGATAGCGCGGATCACCAACTCCCCGCTTCCCAGGCTGGGCCGCGCGGACGTGCCGGAATCCCTGGAACTGGTCCTGGCGACCTCCATGGCCAAGTCGCCGGACTCGCGTTACTCCTCCGCCCATGCCTTTGCCCTGGCACTGCAGCGGATCCAGACGGAACTGAACCTGTCGGTGACGCCCTTCGAGGTGCTTGAGGAACCGGGCCACGGCGATGACCACCCGGACGATAACTTCGAGGAAACCAGGGTCCGGAGTATCGCCTCGATCGATCCGGACGCGTCCGGGACGGCGACTACCGGCTCTGCACCGACGTTCCCGGCCCGCACGTTCCCCTCCACCTTGCCCGGGCAAACCCGGCCCGGTGCCTCACCCGTCACCGGACAGGCACCGCAGCTTCCACCCGCCGCCTTCCACTCGCCGGAAACAACTCCTCCGGGCAATTCGGAGTCAACGGTCCTGCGGGGTTGGCAGCCATCCGGCCGGCAGGACGCCGTCGACGCCACCGTCGCGCGCTCTGCGGTGCAATCGCCCGCTGCCGCGTCGGGAGAAGCCGAACCGGCCAACCACGGCAAACGTAACCTGTGGCTCGCGGCGACGGGCGCGGCGGTGCTGGCTGTCGCCGTCGTCGTTGGCGTGGTCCTCGGGGCCAACGCGCAACCCAAGGCGGTGCCCACCGAGACCGCCAGCCAGCCGCCTGCCGACGCACTTGGAGACGGCGGTGTTCCGGACGTGGAGGGGCTCGTGGGCATTCGGGATCCCGAAAAGCCCGACTTTGCCGACTTCTCGTGGACGAACCCCCAGCCCAAGGACGGTGATACGTACAAGTGGCGTTACAAAACGGTCCTGCTCACCGAAAGTGAGTACAACACCTCCGAAACGGAGCCCCGTGCACGGGCATGGTTTGGTGGGGACACAGAGCTCTGCATCCAGGTGATCATTGTCCGTGCCGACGGCACAGCCTCTCCCGGAGGCCCCGGTTCAACAGCCTGCGTTGAGGACTAGCCGGCACATGACACTTATTTACCGCCGACCGAGGAGGCACAGATCATGGGGGATCTAGCAATAGATTTCTGTGGAGAATGGTACGAACCATCGGACGAGGACATCTTCAACATCGGCCGTGAAGGTGACCTGGAAGTCGACGACAACCCGTACCTCCACCGGCGCTTCCTGCAGATCGCCCGCTACGACGGCATTTGGTGGCTCAGCAACGTCGGCAGCATGCTGTCTGCCACCATCGCTGATGGCTCAGGTGGGATGCAGGCTTGGCTGGCCCCCGGTGCCCGGATTCCGCTGGTCTTCAGCCACACGAACGTCATCTTCACCGCCGGCCCCACCACCTACGAGTTCGCCGTGCACCTGAAAACACCGTCATTCCGTCACGAAGCGCGCGATCAGGACCAGGCAGGCGACACAACCATTGGTCCGGTGGTGTTCACCGATTCCCAGAAGGCGCTGATCGTTGCCTTGGCCGAACCCATGCTGCGACGCGAAGGGACCGGTTTCAGCGCGATTCCGTCATCGGCCGAGGCAGCCAAACGGCTGGGCTGGGCACTGACCCGCTTCAACCGGAAGCTGGACAACGTCTGCGACAAGCTGGACCGCGTGGGGGTGGTGGGCTTGCGTGGCGGTGCCGGCAAACTGGCCACCAACCGCCGTGCACGGCTGGTGGAACACGCTGTCACGTCGCATCTGGTGACACCCGCTGATCTGCACCTCCTTGAAATTATGACTGGAGCCGACGACGCATGAAGTTCCGTTTGACCCTGCGGCGGGACCCCGCGGAAGCGAAGGACCTCGCCGTAACCGTAGACGGCCGTGCCACCGTGGCGGACATTGCCACCGAGCTTTGGACCGCCGACCCCGCACGAAAGGGGACCGAACCGCCGTCGAACCTGTCCATCAGCGTGGACGAAGCGTTCGTTGGCGGCGGGCTGTCCGGCCACGTCCTCAACCCCTCGGATAACCTGCTCGAATCCGGGCTCCGGCCCGGATCCAAGGTTTCGCTCGCGCAAGTGAGCGAACAATTCGGAGCGAACGGCGGCCCCCACGGGAACGGCAGAGGACCCGCTGCCGCCACTCTGCGCGTCATGTCAGGGCCCGACGTCGGCCGCGAGTTTTCCCTGCCTTTCGGCACCAGCTACATCGGCCGGGACCGGGACGCCGATATCCGGCTCACGGACCCGCTGACGTCCAAGCGCCACGCCCGCATCACCGTGGGCGAAACCGTGGAGATCGTGGACACGAACTCAGCCAACGGGCTCCTCATGGACGGGCTTCCAGTAACCCGTGCCACGCTCGAATCTTCGGACACCGTGACGCTGGGCGATACATCCGTGGGTGTCGTCGCCCTGTCGCGGAACCACGGAGGCGGTCCAACATCTCCGCTGGTTGATTTCAACCGCTCGCCACGGGTGCTGCCGCGTTTTGAATCACCCAAGCGGGTACCTCCCGCGGGCCCGAAGCGTCCGGAACATCAGCCGTTCCCGTACATCATGCTGATCGCGCCGCTGCTGATGGGCGGGGTGCTCTTTGCCTTCACGCAGAACCTGCTCTCCGTGCTCTTCATGGCCATGATGCCGCTCTTCATTGTTGGCCATTATGTGGACCATAAAATGCAGGGCAAGCGCCAAGCGAAGGAAGGCCACAAGCAGTTCAAGGCTGCCATGCTTGCTTTCCGTGAGGACATCGACAGGCAACAGAACATTGAGCGCGCCGTCCGCTTGCAGGAGGCGCCGTCGGTCAGCGATACCGTGGATGCGATCTACAAGCTCGGTCCGCTCCTTTGGACGAACCGCCCCGAGCATCAGCACTTCCTGGGTGTCCGGTTCGGGCTGGGGTCCGCGCCGTCGCGCATTCAGTTCGACGAACCCGGCGCCAACGATACCGAGCCCCGATACATGCGGGAGATCCAGGAATGCCTGCAGCAGGTCCGGATCATTGAAGGCGTGCCGATCGTGTCGCAACTGCGGACGTCCGGATCCTTTGGCGTTGCGGGGGAGCGCAGCGTTGTGGACGACGTCGCCCGTGGCATGGTTCTCCAGCTTGTAGGACTCCACTCGCCGGCTGAGCTGGTGCTGACCGCGCTGACGTCCGGCCGTTCCCGTGAGCGTTGGGACTGGTTGCAGTGGCTCCCTCACGTCGGGTCCGGCCACAGCCCGTTGTCCGGTGACCACCTTGCTGCCGGCCCGGGCGCCGGAGCCTCCCTGCTGTCCCGTTTGGAAGACCTCGTGGAGCAGCGCGAAGCCCTCGCCACCGAACCCGGCCCGCAGCCTCGTCCCGCTTTGAAGGACGAGAATGAAGAAATTCCCGGCCCGGTAGTGCCGGCGATCCTGGTGGTAGTCGAGGACGACGCCCCCGTGGACAGAGGACGGCTCACCCGCCTCGTGGAACGGGGACCGGACTTTGGCGTCCACGTCATGTGGGTAGCAGCCAACGTTCAGTCCTTGCCGGCAGCATGCCGTGATTTCCTCTCCGTCGACGGCGACCACGGCACCACCACCGGCCAGGTCAGGCTGGGCCGGCACACCTACCCGGTGAGCTGCGAAAGCCTCGACACCGGCCTCGCCACGCAGCTGGCCCGCATGATGTCCCCGCTGGTGGACGTTGGGAACCCGCTGGAGGACGACTCCGACCTTCCACGTGCCGTCTCCTACGCCACGCTGATCGGCAAGGAGTTGATGGACAATCCACAGGCCGTGGCCGAACGGTGGCAGGAGAACAACTCGGTCCATGCAACGGCCGTGCCCAACCGCAAGGACAACGGAAGCCTTCGCGCGCTGGTGGGATCCAAGGGCGTGGAGCCGTTCTACCTGGACCTGAAGAACGAGGGGCCGCACGCACTGGTCGGCGGAACCACGGGTGCCGGTAAATCCGAATTCCTGCAGTCCTGGGTGATGGGCATGGCTGCGGCCTACAGCCCGGACCGGGTCAGTTTCCTCTTCGTGGACTACAAAGGCGGTGCCGCCTTCGCGGACTGCCTCCACCTGCCGCACACTGTGGGCCTCGTGACGGACCTCTCGCCGCACCTGGTCCGCCGGGCCCTGACTTCGTTGCGCGCCGAGCTCCACTACCGCGAACGGCTGCTCAACCGGAAGAAAGCCAAGGATCTGCTGGCCTTGCAGCGCGAAGCCGACCCCGAAGCGCCGCCGTACCTGATCATCATCGTGGACGAGTTCGCGGCGTTGGCCACGGAAGTCCCGGAGTTCGTCGATGGCGTGGTTGACGTTGCCGCACGTGGCCGTTCCCTGGGCCTGCACCTGATCCTGGCCACCCAGCGGCCCGCCGGCGTCATCAAGGACAACCTCCGGGCCAACACCAACCTTCGCGTTGCGCTGCGCATGGCCGACGAAGTGGATGCCGTGGATATTCTCGGCGTTCCCACGGCCGCCTACTTCGATCCTTCCATCCCCGGCCGCGGCGCCGCGAAGACGGGGCCGGGGCGGATCCAAGGCTTCCAAACCGGATATGCGGGCGGCTGGACCACGGATAAACCGCAGAGACCACGGATCGACATCGTGGAGATGGCCTTCGGATCCGGTCCGTCGTGGGAGCCGCCACCCCTTGCTTCGGTCGAGGAGGAACCCGCAGGTCCCAATGACATCGCCAGGATGACGGCCAACATCATCAGGGCAGCAGACGTCCTGGCAATCGAGCCCCCGCGCAAGCCGTGGCTCAACGAACTCGCCACCACCTACGATTTCTCCAAGCTGCCGAACCCGCGCACGGATGAACGCCTCCTGCTCGGTGTTGCCGACGATCCCGCCCACCAGGACCAGCCCACCGTCTTCTACGAGCCGGACAAGGACGGCAACATGGCCGTTTACGGAACGGGTGGTTCGGGCAAGTCGGCGGCGCTGCGTGGAATTGCCATTGCCGCCGCCGTAACACCGCGCGGAGGACCGGTGCACGTTTACGGCATCGACTGTGGTTCGTCCGGCTTGAAGATGTTGGATGGTCTTCCGCACGTGGGCGAGATCATCAACGGCGACGACGTTGAGCGGGTGGGCCGCCTCCTGCGGTGGCTCAAGGAGATTGCCGACGATCGGGCCGCCCGCTTTGCCGAGGTCAGGGCAGCCACAATCGTCGAGTACCGCCAGCTCGCCAACCGACCGGATGAGAAGCGGATCTTCGTGCTGGTCGACGGCATGTCCTCCTTCCGCGAAGGCTACGAGTACAGCAACCTCTCAGCGCTGTGGGACATCTTCCTGCAGCTCGCTACGGATGGTCGTCCCCTTGGTATCCACTTGGTCGTCAGCGGTGACCGCACCAACTCCGTACCGGCGTCGTTGCTTGCCTCCATCCAGAAGCGGCTGGTCCTGCGCCTCAGCTCGGAGGACGACTACATGACGCTGGACGTGCCCAAGGATGTCCTCAACGCAGCCTCGCCTCCCGGGCGTGGGTTGCTGGACGGACTCGAGGTCCAATTGGCAGTGCTGGGGGGCAACTCGAACCTTGCGCTGCAGGCACGCGAAGTGTCCAAGCTCAGCCAGGCCATGCTGCGCCAGGGACTCGAACAAGCGCCGCAGATCCAGAGGCTGCCGGAGCTCGTGGACCTGGACATCCTGCCCACCGGCGTTGCGGACAACCCCGTGATTGGCGTCGACGACGAGACGCTGGGGTCTGCTGCCATCGCGGCCAAGGGCTCGCTCCTGCTGGCCGGTCCGCCGGGTGCCGGGCGTACCGTCGCCCTGGTCACTTTGGCTTACGCGCTGCGCCGGTCCAACCCCCGCACGGACTTTATCTACATCGGATCCCGTCGTTCAGCCGTAGCATCCCTGAATATCTGGAGCCGCTCGCTCGTCGGGCCGGATGAGGTCTCGGACGTCGTCGACGATCTGATCGACAAAGCCACGGACAACCCGGGCTCCATGGCCATCTTCATCGAGGGCCTCACGGAATTCACGGATACGCTCGCCGAATCAGGGATCGGACGGTTGGTCACGGCGGCCATCAAGGCAGACCAGTGGGTGGTGGGAGAGTCCGAAACGTCCACGTGGTCGCAGGCTTGGTCCCTGGCGCAGCCGTTCAAGTCGGGTCGCCGCGGCCTGCTGCTGAATCCGGGAGACGTGGAGGGGGACAGCCTTCTCAATACGTCCCTGGGCCGTATCAGCAAGGACTTCATTCCGGGCCGGGGCTACATCGTGGGACGAGGCAAGGTACGCAAGCTGCAGATCGCCATGCCGCCTGAGAACCGGAGCTAGGATTTGCATCCACGCGGCTTCTTGTAGGAGGATGCCGGAAGCATTTGCCCTTCCCGGATCGCCCAAGCGCCCCAACGCCCCAAGCGAGGTTAAGCTCCATGCAACGCACCGTTCCTCCTGCCGTTGTGCCATCTGCCCCGGGACGCCGCGTGCCCATCATCCTGGCGGGAGCCCTGCTCGCCGCCGGCGTTTGGTTGGTGCCGCATGGGTCTGCGCAGGCAGCCCCTTGCGTACCCGAAACGGGCGGGACGTGTCCGGCGCTGACCGCTCCGACCGAGCCCACCCCCACGGAACCGGTCCTGGCACCCGAGGCCGGTAAGACCAAGCCGACGCCCAAGCCTCAACCGACCATTGTGCGTGAAGCCCAGCAGCCACCGGCTCCCGCCCCGGCGGGCCCGGCCCCGGCGGTGCAGGCGCCCCAACCGGCCGTCGTTGCTCCCGTGACGGCGGCATCCCAGGTGACGCCAACGCCGTCGGCGGCTCCGGAAACCACGACGACGGCGACTGCGACGGCCAGCGCGTCGGCGACCCCCACTCCTTCGTCCACCCCAAGCCCGTCGAAGTCCTCCAACTGGAACACGCCGATTGATAGGGGCAAGGAAACACAGGCCGCGGTCATGGCCTCCTCATCATGGGAGGGGCCCAACATGCTAGGACTGTTCGCCTTGGGTGGCGGCGTGTTGTTGATCGGCCTGGGTGGACTGGTCTTCGCACTGTGGAGCAAGAACCGGCTCTCGGAGCACTAAGGCAATATTGTCGTGGCCTTACGGCAAGATAGACGTGTGAGCACACCAGAGAATCCAGATCGGGTCGAAACCACAGCCGGCGGATCCGCCGCAGCCATCGTCGCCGAGGAGGGGACGCCGCCGTCGGAGAATCTCCGGGACGAGTACGAGCAACTGGTGGACCTTGTCCGGAAGTACCGATACTCGTACTACCAGGAGGACGCTCCTACTGTTTCGGATGCCGAGTACGATCGCCTGTACCGGCGACTCGAAGAACTCGAAGCGCTGCATCCGGAGCTCGTCTCCAACGATTCCCCCACCCAGGAGGTGGGCGGTGAAGTCTCTGCCGCGTTCGCTGCCGTTGAGCACCTGCAGCGCATGTACAGCCTCGATGATGTTTTCTCCCTGGAGGAACTCGAAGCCTGGGTCCGCAAGGCCGAAGCTTCCGTAGCCAAGCTCGGGGACCGCGTGCCGGACATCGCCTGGCTGACGGAACTGAAGATCGACGGCCTGGCCGTGAACCTGCTGTACAGGGATGGCCAGTTGGTCCGTGCCGCCACCCGCGGTGATGGCACCACGGGTGAGGATATTACCCACAACGTGCTCACCATCAAGGAGATCCCGCGGCAACTCAGCGGCTCGGGCTACCCCTCGGAAGTGGAGATCCGTGGTGAGGTGTTCATCCCCTCCAAGGCATTCATAGAATTCAACGAGGCACTGGTAGCTGCCGGGAAAGCGCCGCTTGCCAACCCGCGCAACGCCGCCGCCGGTTCACTCCGCCAGAAGGACCCGGCAGAAACAGCCAAACGGCCACTGAGCATGTTCGTGCACGGCATCGGTGCCCGGGAAGGCCTCGAGGCACAGAGCCAATCCGAGACCTACAAGTTGCTGGAAGGCTGGGGACTTCCGGTCAGTCCGTACTTCAAAGTCCTCGATTCCTTTGAAGGCGTCCTGAAGTTCATCGCCCACTACGGCGAGCACCGGCACGACCTCCACCACGAGATTGACGGCATCGTGGTCAAAATCGATGACTTTGCCACGCAACGGGCTCTCGGCTACACCTCGCGCGTGCCACGGTGGGCAGCTGCCTACAAGTACCCGCCGGAAGAAGTCCACACGAAGCTGCTGGACATTCTCGTCAACGTGGGCCGCACAGGCCGCGTCACGCCTTTTGGCCTCATGGAGCCCGTGAAAGTCGCCGGCTCTACTGTCGGGATGGCTACGCTGCACAACCAGGATGTCGTCAAGGCCAAGGGCGTCATGATCGGCGACATCGTGATCCTCCGCAAGGCCGGCGACGTCATCCCGGAAATCGTGGGCCCGGTGTTGGCGTTGCGCGACAAACAGGACCCGCCGGTACGTGAGTTCGTCATGCCCGCGGAGTGCCCGTCCTGCGGGACCCCCTTGGCGCCGTCCAAGGAAGGCGACGTGGACATCCGTTGCCCCAACGGAAAGTCCTGCCCATCGCAGTTGCGCGAGCGCGTGTTCCATGTGGCCAGCCGTGGCGCCTTCGATATCGAGGCCCTGGGCTGGGAAGCTGCGATTGCGCTGACGCAACCTGCCGAGCCCGAGACTCCGCCACTGACCAGTGAGGCCGCACTTTTCAGCCTGACCCGAGAGGATCTGGCCAACGTGCTGATCCGCAGGGAAAAGAAATCCAAGGGCGTAGGCACAGGTACTTACGAGCTCGTCCCGTACTTCTACACCAAAGCCACGGCCAAGTCCCCGTCCAAGCCGACGGCAACCACAGAGAAACTGTTCGTTGAGCTGGAAAAAGCGAAGAAGCAACCGCTCTGGCGTGTGTTGGTGGCCCTGTCCATCCGGCATGTCGGCCCCACGGCCTCCCGGGCCCTGGCAACGGCGTTCGGCAGCATGGACGCCATCCGCAACGCCACGGAGGAACAGCTTGCCCACGTTGACGGCGTAGGCCCCACGATTGCCGTGGCACTCAAGGAGTGGTTCGCCGTGGACTGGCACAACGAGATCGTGGACAGCTGGGCTGCCGCCGGAGTGCGCATGGAGGACGAACGCGATACCTCGGTGCCGCGAACCCTTGAAGGCCTCACTGTGGTGGTGACGGGAACCCTGCCCAACTTCAGCCGGGACGAAGCGAAGGAAGCCATCATTATCCGAGGTGGCAAAGCTGCGGGTTCCGTGTCGAAGAACACCAGCTACCTGGTGGCCGGCGAGAGCGCCGGTACCAAGCTTGATAAAGCCGAACAGCTCGGAGTTCCCGTGCTGGATGAGGACGGATTCCGGGAGTTGCTGGCCAAGGGACCGGCGGCATTCGGATCCGGGACTGAGGCCGAAGACGCCGCTGCTGAGGCAGTGCCGGCGGAAGAATCCGCCGGATGACGGACGGACTGAGCCGCCCGGATGCCTTGGAACTGCTGGAGGTAGCCAAGAGGGCAGCCGCTGCCGGCGCGGCCGTGCTCGGGGCAAGGTCGGCACGCGGCACCGGCGGTGACGGACTGGGTGTCTCGAACAAAGGCGATGCCGGTGACTGGGTCACGGAGTTCGACGTCGCCGCAGAGAATGCGGTCCGGCAAGCAATCGTTGCTGACCGCCCCCGGGACGCCATCACAGGGGAAGAGCATGGCACCACACGCCCGGAACAAGCGTCCGGGTACCGCTGGTCCATCGATCCCTTGGACGGAACCACCAATTTCATCCGCAACATCGTCTACTACGCCACGTCGGTGGCCGTAGCGGATCCCGACGGCGCATGGCTGGCCGGCGTGGTGCACGCACCGGCGTTGGGACGCATCTATTCGGCGGCACGAGGCCACGGAGCGTGGCTTGAGGTGGCGGGAGAACGCACACGCCTTGCCGGGCCGGTCCCGGAGCGGAGAGGGTTGATCCTGGCTACCGGATTCAGCTATGACCCGGCCACTCGTGCAAGCCAGGTGGCAGGACTTGCCGAGTTGATGGACGGCTTCGCCGATGTGCGAAGACTGGGCTCGGCGGCTTTGGACCTTTGCCTCGTGGCGGACGGAACCTACGATGCTTTCGGCGAACGCGGCCTCAACGAGCATGACTTCGCCGCCGGTGCCCTGATAGCAGAGGAAGCCGGCTGCTGGGTCCGCAGGCCGCGCCTTGAAAGCCCTCTGGACGGCGGCCCCAGTGCGGAGGACCGCTTGGCGGCGTGGATGTGCGCCGGAACTCTGGAACTCTCCGGCAAGTTCCCCTTGTGACGCGGCCATGATCAGGACCCTCGCCATCGCCAACTACCGTTCCATCCGGGACCTGGCGATCGAGCTCCACGGCCTTGACGTGGTAACCGGAGCCAACGGAAGCGGTAAGTCCTCGCTGTACCGGGCCTTGCGTTTGCTGGCGGAGTGCGCCGGCGGTGACTCAGGAAACGTGGTGGGGTCCCTTGCCCGCGACGGCGGGCTTGCCTCCACCCTATGGGCAGGTCCAGAGGCGATCAGCGAGGCCATGCGCCGTGGCGAGGTTCCCGTTCAAGGGACGGTACGGCGGGACTCCGTCAACCTGAAGCTCGGGTACTCCGGGGATGACTTCGGGTACCTCGTGGATCTCGGCATGCCCTCATCCAGCGGTGCAGGGTTCGACGAAACCACGGGCAAGCCCCGCCCCTCCGCCTTCAGTCTTGACCCCGAGATCAAGCGTGAACAGATCTTTTCCGGCCCGGTTGCGAGGCCCGGCTCGCTCCTGGTGGACCGTAAAGGAAGCCTCGCGAAGCTCCGCGGACCGGACGGCGAGTGGACCGGGCTTTCACGGCGGCTGGACACTTTCGAGAGCATGCTTACTGAAGTTTCGGACCAGGACCGGGCTCCGGAGGTCCTGCGCGTTCGAGATTCGGTTCGCTCGTGGCGGTTCTATGATCACTTCCGAACCGATCCTGAAGCGCCGGCCCGCCAGGCGCAGCTCGGCACCCGCACTCCTGTACTGCACCACAGTGGGAAGGATCTGGCCGCCGCCCTCCAAACACTGCGCGAGGTTGGCTTCGAGCGGCAGTTGGCCGCCGCCGTCGAGCATGCTTTTCCAGGAAGCCGGCTGGAGATTGCGGTCAACGAAGGTCGTTTCAGTGTGGAGTTGCGTCAACCGGGCATGCTGCGACCCATGAAAGCAGCTGAACTTTCGGACGGTACCTTGCGGTTCCTCCTCTTGACTGCCGCTCTCCTGACGCCGAGGCCGCCAGAGCTCATGGTGCTGAACGAACCGGAAACTAGCCTGCATGTCGACCTGATGCCGGCACTGGCCGGACTCATCGTCCAAGCCAGTGCCAACAGCCAGATGATCGTGGTGACCCACTCAGAGGCTTTGCTCAGGGCGCTGCGGTACAGCGGCGCGGCCTATGAACACGAGCTCTACAAGGACCTCGGCGAGACACGGATCAAAGGCCTCGGATCGCTTGAAGGTCCACTGTGGAGCTGGCCGAAGCGCTAGAAAGCTGATCCGATCGACGTCAGCTCCCGGGCTTCCTGGTCAGCGAACAGGTTGGCGGGTCGGTCCAGGCCGTAGTGCCCCCGCAGCGTGGAAGCACTGTACTCCGTGCGGAAAAGTCCGCGTTGCTGAAGGATGGGCACCACCTGGTCAACGAAGATCTCCAGGCCGGAGGGGAGTACGGGCGGCATGATGTTGAAGCCGTCGGCCGCGCCTGCCTGGAACCAGTCCTGGATGGCATCAGCAACCTGCTCGGGGGTGCCGGAGAAGGTCCGGTGTCCACGCCCGCCTCCCAGACGCCCAATCAACTGCCGGACTGTAAGCTGCTCCCGGCGGGCGAGTTCGACGATCAGCGTGTAGCGGCTTTTGGCGCCCTCGATTTCGTCCTCGGAGGGAAGGTCGGCCGGGAGTTGCCGGTCCAGGGGAAGGTCTTCCGGGGACAGCCGCAGGGTCTTCGCCAGCTGTTCGCGGGCGTATTCGGGCTTGATCAGCTCGTCCAGCTCCCGCTCAAGTTTCAGGGCTTCAGCCTCCGTAGCCCCGATCACCGGGACGATGCCCGGGAGGATCTTGATGCCTTCGGGATCGCGGCCGGCGGCGAGAGTGCGTGCCTTGAGGTCCGAGTAGAAGGCCTGCGCGTCGGCCAGGGTCTGGTGCGCAGTGAAGACGGCCTCGGCGTACTGGGCGGCCAACTTCTTGCCGTCCTCGGAGGAACCTGCCTGGACGATGAGCGGGTGGCCCTGCGGTGAGCGCGGAACGTTCAGCGGCCCACGGACGCGGAAGTGCTTGCCCACGTGGTCGATCGCCCGGATCCTGGTGGAATCGCCCCACACACCTTCGGCTTTGTCCGCCAGCACGGCGTCATCCTCCCAGCTGTCCCACAACTTCTGCGCGACCTCAAGGAACTCGGCAGCCCTCTCGTAGCGGACGGCGTGTGCCGGCTGGTCGTCCACGCCGAAGTTCCGCGCAGCGTCCGGTCCCGCCGTCGTCACGACGTTCCAACCGGCGCGGCCCCTGCTGACCCAGTCCACGGAAGCGAAACGGCGGGCAAGGTTGAAGGGCTCGTTGTAGGTGGTGGACGCAGTGGCGATGAGGCCGATCTTCTGCGTCGCGGCCGCGATTGCCGTCAGGAGGACGGTGGGTTCCAGCTTGCCCACCGGCCGACGTCCGACTTCCCCGAACAGCACGGGGGAGTCGGCGAAGAAGATGGAGTCCAGCTTGCCGCGTTCGGCGGTGCGGGCCAGGTGCTGGTAGTGCTCGATTTTGGTGGATGCGAAGGGATCACTCTCCGGCAGCCGCCACGAGGCCTCGTGGTGGCCGGTGCTCATGAGGAATGCGTTGAGGTGGAGCTTGCGTGGTTCGGTAGTCATGGTTCTCCGTAGGTGTCTGGTTGAAAGGGGTTGGGTGGAAGGGTTCAGGCAGCCGCGTGGATGCCCGTTGATACGTGGACTCCCAGCGCGGACAGCAGTTCCTGCCGCAGGGGTGAATGTTCGACGCCGGTCCCCGCCTGCCGCTCCAAGGCAACGCGCCCGCCTTGGAGCACGATGATGCGGTCGGCGAGCGTCATGGCCTCGTCGACGTCGTGGGTGACGAGGAGGACCGCGGGACGGTGTGCGGCCACGAGGTCTTTGAGCAGTGCGTGCATTTTCAAGCGGGTGAGTGCGTCCAAGGCACCGAACGGCTCGTCCGCCAGGAGCAGCCGCGGTTCCCGGACCAGGGACCTCGCCAAGGCCACGCGTTGCTGTTCACCGCCGGAGAGCTCGTGGGGCCAGGCCTTTTCACGGCCGGCGAGTCCCACTTCGGCGAGGGCACGGCGGCCGTGGGTATCGGCGTCGTGGTCCTTCAACCCCAAAGTAACGTTGCCCAGGACGGTGTCCCACGGCAGGAGCCGGGAGTCCTGGAACACCACCGAGACTTGTTCCGGAACTCGTACCACACCGCTGCCGCGGACGTCCCGGTCGAGCCCGGCCAACGCGCGCAGGAGCGTGCTCTTGCCGCAACCGCTCGGGCCAAGAAGGGCTACGAATTCGCCAGGAGCGATGTCCAGGTCCACCCCGTTCAGGACGCCTTTCGGTCCGAAGCTGCGGATGAGGTTGCGAACAGAGACTTCACGGGTGGGGGATGCGGCGGTCAGCCCGCCAGTGTGCGCTGCCATGCGAGGGCCTTTCGTTCGAGGAGCCGGACTGATGCGTCAGACAGGAGGCCAAGGATGCCGTACACGGCCAGGCCCAGGACGATGATGTTGGTTTGGCCGTATGTGCGGGCGAGCTCCATCATGTAGCCGATCCCGCTGGTGGAATTGATCTGCTCGACCACCACCAAGGACACCCAGGCCCCCGTGACAGCGAAGCGCAGGCCCAGGAAGAATCCGGGCAGCGCACCCGGGAGGACCACGCGGCGGATGAAGCCACCCCTGCCCAGGCCCACGGTTTGCGCCAACTCCACGTACCGCAGGTCGATACCTCGCAGTCCGGCGTGCGTTTGCAGGTAGATCGGGACGAAGACACCCAGCGTGATGGTGAGGACCTTCATGGTCTCGTCAATGCCGAACCACAGAATCAACAACGGGATCAGGGCGAGCCCCGGAATGGCGCGCTTGATCTGCACCGGCCCGTCAATGAGCGATTCACCCACCCGGCTCAACCCGGAGACCAGCGCCAACACGGCACCAACAACAATGCCGAAGAACAGTCCCAACCCGGCGCGCCGGGCGGAGATCGCGAGGTGTTCCTGAAGGCGGCCATCGGCGATCAATTCACCCGCAGTGTTGACCACAGTCCATGGTTCGGAAAGTATCCGGGGGTCCAGCAGGCCGGTTGCCGAGGCAACAACCCACAGCAGGACGAGTGCGGAGGGTCCCACCAAACCGGCGAAACGGCGCCGTGGCCCAGGACCCAAACGGCGACTGCCGGGCCGGATATCGGGCCGACCCGCCAAGGTGGGGTCGAGATGGGGCTCGACGGCGGTAGCCGGCCGGGTGCCCGCGTCGGGTCCGTAGGGGGCACCGCTGGTGAGCGGTGCGCTGCGGGTAGCAGTGGTGGTCATGGCTGGGCCTTTCCTGCATTCGCGTAGGCGGTGCCGCCGATGGTCTCGAAACGGAGGTCATACAGCTTGGCGGCGTCCAGCTTCGGCTTTTTCTGTTCGCGTGCCAGCAGGTCGATGGTCTCTTGGTGACGGGCGATGGCGTCGGTCCAGGAAACGGGAAGGTCGCGCTCGCCGGCGGCGTCGATCAAGTACTGCCCGTCCTCGGCGGACAGGCCCTGGTTCTTGACGTAGTAGCCCTCAAGCCATTCCTTGGGGTGGTCCTGGATCCATCTCTGGGCTTGGCCCCACAAAGCGACGTATTCGGCCACAGCTGCTGCCTTGGCCGGATCATCCAGCACTTTGGCGGGAGTGTAGAGGTGTCCGGGATCATCGCGAAGTCCGTGCCTGAGCGTGGTTCCGCCGTCAGAGCCGTATTTGGCGAGGTAGCGCTTGATCTGGACGCCTCCCAGGGGTGCAGCGTCCACTTGCTTGCTGGACAGTGCGGTGGAGTAGGCATCGCCGGTGCTCGGCAGTTCGATGAGTTTCACATCGCCCTGCTGCAGGCCCGCTTTTTCCAGGATGCGGAGCACCAGTGCGCCCTGGGCCTGGCCTGGGCTGTAGGCGACCTTCTTACCCCGCAAACCTTGGAGGTCCTTGATGTCCGCGCCGGGAGCGATGCCCAGTGCGTAGAGCGGATGGTTCACGGCGTCTTTGCGGTAGGCGCTGGCCACGATCCGCACCTCCAGTCCTGTCCACGTCGCGTGGATGGGGGGAATGTCGGCCACGGAGCCCACATCCAAGGCGTTGGCCCGGAAGGCCTCGGTAGTGGCGGGCCCGCCGGAAATGTTGGCGAACTTCACCGGGAAGCTCAGTTTCTTGTCCAAGCCGGACAATTCGAGGGCGACCTGGACGGCGGGATCGCCCACCACGAGTGTTGTTCCTTGCGGGACTGCTGTGGGCAATGGTGTGCTGACCTGGGCCGCCTGGGTGGCCTGGCCACTAACTGCCGCGGTTGCATTGCAGGCCGTAACACCGGCCAGGACGGGCAGTGCCAGCAGGGCACCGAGCACGTGGCGGCGGTTGGGCCGGGAGCCGTTGTTGGGGGAGTGCGAGGTAAAGAGTGTGTGGACGCGAGGGGTCGCGGGGGACATGGAAAGCCTTTCAGGTGCGGAGGTGGCCGCAGCCCGGCGTCAGTGGTGTCAGACGGGCGCAGCAGTGGGGATCGCTGGGTTCTGAAGGCAAAGCTGACAGCAGGCTTGAGCCGGCGTTGCACTGGGGTTGGCGTGGGGCATCGTTCCTCCTGTTCTTTCTTCCGGGGAATGCTTGGTGGCAACTCAAACATGGCCGCAACCCGCTCCGCCAGCAGTCCGACACGAGCCCGCAACACCACGAAACCCGGGTTCACGGCGCGCAACGGGAGTCAATTCCAGGCCATGTGGGGCAACATAAAAGCAGCCCATACCCGCAGCAGCCGTCAACGTGACGCAACATACCGGCGTCGTGGTTTTCCGGGGCGACAGGTGATAGTTCTGTCACGGAAAGGGCACTTTGGCGCTGTTCGCCGGGAAGCTGCCACTACCATTGACAGGTGCTTTCGCCGATTACTATCCGTCCCGCCTTGCCCGAAGACTATGATGCCGTTGCCCGCATCACACAGGACTCCTACGTCACGGCGGGGTACTACGGCAGCGCGGACCACCCGTACCTTCAACAGCTCAAGGACGTCGCGGGCCGGGCGAAGCACGCGGACGTCCTGGTGGCCGAACGTGACGGTTGTGTGATCGGCTCCGTCACCGCAGCCCCGGCGGGAGGCGGCTTTTCGGACATCGGCCTGGAAGGCGAGCTGGAGCTCCGAACCCTCGTTGTAGACCCGGCAGTCCAGCGTTCGGGCGCCGGACGCGCATTGGTGCAGGCCGTCGTCGAGCAGGCCAAAGCGACCGAGGGCATCAACGCCGTATGCCTGACCACCGGCGCCACGTGGGAGAGTGCCAACGCGTTGTACCAACGGACGGGTTTTGACCGTGCCCCCGAGCGGGACTGGTTTGTGCCGGGTACCGACATAAAGCTGTTCGTTTACAAGCTGGAGCTTGCGCAGCCATAAAGTTTCCTCGTAAACCCGGTAACCGGCCGGGAAGCGACAGGAAAGGCGCGGCATGCGCAAGACATTCGGCACGGGTTCCGTTTGGGAACAGACCCTTGGTTACTCCCGCGCAGTCCAGGTGGACAACACCCTCTTCATTTCTGCCACAGCGGCCAGTGGGCCTGACGGGATCGTCGGGGACGATTTCTACTCGCAGACCAAATACATCCTGGAGAAGCTTGGCTCCGTGCTGGAAGACGCCGGCTTCTCCTACGAGGACGTGGTGCAGTCCAAGCTGTACCTGACTGACATCAGCAAGTGGGAAGACGCCGGGCGCGCACACGGTGAGGTTTTTGGCGAGATCCGCCCGACGCTCTCGCTGGTACACGTGCTGCCGTTCCTCGATCCCCAGATGCTGGTGGAGATTGAGCTCGTGGCGCAAAAGTCCGCGTAGGCACCCAACTGGGTCGCAGTTAAGCGACTCTTCTATGGTTGTCAACGTAGCGACGGTTCGAGGCTGTTGGCGTTGAGTGTGCGGTAGATCCGTCGGGCGAGGTAGCG
>NZ_JBFBGW010000011.1:0-129022 GCF_040684895.1 Paenarthrobacter sp. NPDC089322 | reverse complement strand
CAAAGCCCACACCAACCACCAAACCCGCGCCCAGCAACCACTGGCCGCCTAACCAAAACAAACAACGAACCTGTCTCAAAAAGTTGACGACCGCAGTTCCGGGAAGGGGGGGGTGTTTGGTGAGAGACGGTTCCGGGAAGGGGGGGGTGTTTGGTGAGAGACGGTTCCGGGAAGGGGGGTGTTTGGTGAGAGAGGGTGCCGGGAAAGGGGGTGTTTGGTGAGAGAGGGTGCCGTTAGCGGGGGGTGCGGAAGCGGGAGAATCCGCGCCACAGACCGTACACGGCGCCGCCCACAGTGGCCGCCTTCAGGCCCAACGTGGCCGCGCGGCGACCCGATCGGAAATCATAGACCGGCCAGTTATTCTCGCGGGCGTGGCGCCGGAGCTTGGAATCGGGATTGATAACAACAGGGTGGCCCACCATGGTGAGCAGGGGAATGTCGTTGGCGGAATCGCTGTATGCCCAGCAATGGTCGAGGTCCAGGCCTTCCTGCTCGGCCACCAATTGCACCGCCACAGCCTTGGCCGGACCGTGCAGGATGTCACCGACGAGGCGCCCGGTGTACATGCCGCCGTCGATTTCGCCAACGGTTCCGAGGGCTCCCGTGAGGCCCAGGCGTGAGGAGATAACGGTTGCAACTTCGATGGGCGTGGCCGTGACGAGCCAGACTTTCCGGCCGACCCTCAGGTGCTGCTCGGCCAGGGCCTTGGTCCCGGGCCAAATGCGCGACTCGATCATTTCGTCGTAGACTTCTTCGCCCAAGGCCTTGATGTCGTCCACGGTGATACCCGCTGCCAACGTTAGGGCTGAGTCGCGTACGGCATGGACGTCGTCCATGTTCTCGCCACGCATGACGAACTTGAACTGCTTCCACGCGAAGCCTGCAGCCTGGGACAACGTGAAGGCTTTGCGTTCGTACATTTTGCGGGCGACATGGAAGAGGCTTGCGCCCTTCATGAGCGTGTTGTCGACGTCGAAGAAGGCGGCTTCGCCGGTGTGCTGAGTCACCTTGGCTTCTGCGACCACAGCAACGTTCTTCTCCTCGGGCATGCCTTGAGTCTAGTCAATTGGAGGGGACGAATGCCTCGGTCCAACGCCCGTAGCACCGCGTCGACGCGGCTCGTGCCGCCGGTTACCGTTATCTCATGGCTATTCCCGACGTCGTCCTCCTCACCAAAGCTGACTGCCACCTCTGCACGGAGGCGCGTGCCGCCGTCGAACGCGTTACTTCCCAACTGGGCGTGCCGTGGACGGAACAGACAATCGACGGCGACCCCGGGCTGCAGGAGCGATTCGCCGAAGAGATTCCGGTGGTTTTGGTCAATGGCGTGCAGCGCGACTTCTGGAAAATCGATGAGCAGCGGCTGGAGCGCACCCTCCGGAAAGTGATGGAAGGCTGAGGTCCGCGACCGGGAAGCGTCCGCTTTTGTTGAGTCCGGCCGAGGGACCTAGAGTGGAACAACAAGCGACGCAATGGAGAATACCGTGACTGCGCTGGAACCGTCCCCGGGCGCTACAACCGGGGACAACGAACCTGCCACCAAGCAGATCCCGCCCGCGGCTGTGGCCCGGATGACCCTCTATTTGCGCGCGCTCAACTCCCTTCTCGCCGAAGGCGTCGAACGCGTCTCATCCGAAGCCCTGGCGGAAGCTTCGGGCGTGAGTTCCTCAACGCTCCGGAAAGATCTCTCCTACGTGGGCTCGTATGGAACACGCGGCGTGGGCTACGAGGTCCAGTACTTGAGCCGGCATATCGCAGCCGCTCTGGGGCTGACCCATGACTGGAAGGTCGCGATCGTCGGGGCCGGTAACCTGGGCAAGGCGCTGGCTCGGTATGGCGGCTTCGAGTCCAGGGGCTTCGACGTTGTTGCGATTTTCGACGCCGACCCCATGGTGATAGGCAACGAAGTTGGGTGGCTGCGGGTCAGCGATGCTGCGGAACTGGAACGCGTCCTGGAACGCACCCACACCAACATGGTGGTGCTCGCCCTGCCGGCAACCGTGGCGCAGGAAGTGTGCGACCGTGTCATCGCCGCGGGTATCCGAAGCATCCTCAGCTTCGCGCCGGTTCTCCTCCAGGTTCCGCCGCACGTCAACCTCCGCAAAGTGGACATGGCTACGGAACTCCAGATTTTGGCGTATCACGCACAACGGGCGCAGACACCGGGCCAGGCTGTTTAGCCCTTGCCGGGTCCGCGCCCGTGTGGTGGCGGAAAGCCTACCGTCCGTAGGGGGTCTGGTAAGGGTTGCCGAACGGCTGCGGCTTACGGAAGTAAGGAGCCGACGACGGCAGGTACAGCAGGACGATCGCGGCAACTCCCAGCAGGATCACCAGGAGCTGCATGATGCCGTAGGTGGCACCGAACTGGAACAGGCCCGTGAGTCCGAGGACGGAAATCGCAGCGAAGACTGTGCCGAGGATCCGGGCCCAGTTCTTGCCCTTGCGGACGGGGAAGGCCACCAGTGCGTAGAGGCCCAGGGAAACGATGGCGCCGATGACCGCACCGACGGCGATCGCGCCGCGCATGCCTTCAAGAGATCCTTCGGGGAACTCGGTGCCCTGCTGGTCAGCCTGCTGGATCATCGAGTTGATGAAGGCGTCCGAGCCGGTGGTGGCGAGGAGCAAGGAACTGATGGCAGAAAGAATGCCTGCCGCGATAATCATCCAGAAGGAGATGTTCACCAGGGGCGGGACAGTGGCAGGTCCAGGCTGCTGGCTCGGCCAGTTGGTGTCCTGGCCGTACTGCGGGGGCTGCTGGCCATAGGGTGATGCCTGCTGGCCGTACTGCGGGGGCTGCTGGCCATAGGGCGACTGCTGGCCGAATTGCGGAGCCTGCTGGCCGTACTGCGGCGACTGCTGACCGTACTGCGGCGCGGAGGGCTGCTGGCCGTACTGCGGTGCGGAGGGTTGTTGGCCGTACTGGGGTGCAGGCGGCTGGGCGCCCGGCTGCTCAGGCTTGCCGGCGTCGCCCGGGTTTGACGGCGGGTAGGGAGGGTTGCTCATGGCATTCCTTTGCTTTGTTCGACTGCTGGTAGCCGGGATCAGCAAAAAGACCCTGCCCCCAGCGTGGTTCTGCTTCCACCGTACCCCCAGGGTTCAGTGCTGCGGACGATCACACGCAGGAATTTCCTGCATCGGGAGAAATCATCATGGGGGAGTACGCCTTCATGATGAAGGCCACGGCGATCCTGGGGATCGGCCGCGGCCTTCCGCCCGGCTTTTGCCTGCTTGGGGCTAAACGGTGCCCTTCACCGATTTGAACCAGAGCTGCGAATTCGGGAGCCACATCAGCACGACGGCGACGGCGCTGACGAGGAAACCAAAGAGGTTGCCTCCCAGACCGGTGCCCGGACCGCCTGCATTCATGGAGCCGAAAATGGCCAGCAGCAGTGAGACGCCGGCCAGGACGGTCAGGGCAAGGCGCGCCCATTCCTTCCCTTCCTTCATCTTCATGGCGAGTACGACCTGCGCTGCTGCGACGGCGAGGCTGATGAGGAGAAGGATCAAGGCCACTGCGGCGACTGCGGGAATGAAAGCGAACGCAGCGATGATCGCAAAAAGTCCGATGACGCCGAACAGAAGTCCCAAGAGCCCGGAGATGACCCAAATGAAGTAGGACACCTTCAGCTCGGTGGGGAGGCCCTGCGTTTTGAACATGCCGGAGAACCCGCCCTGCGGAAGGACGTCGTTAAAGTTGCGGGGTCCGTCCGTTGGCATCTCGAAGTGGAAACCACCTGGCTGTGCCGGTTGGCCAGGCCCGGGCTGCGAGTACTGGCCCGGCTGTGAATATTGCCCTGGCTGCGCTGGTGGCTGATAGCCCTGGGGTGGTTGGTAGCCCTGCGGGGGCTGGTAACCCGCAGGAGGAACATTGCCGGGCTGCGGAGGCTGGGCGCCGGGCTGCTGTGGCTGTGGTGTTTCATCTGGGTTACTCATGGCATCACTGTAGACCGCGGGTTGAAGGTTGCATAGGAAATTCGCGGCCAACTCGGAGCCAAATACAGGCTGTCCGCCGAACAATTGGCGGGTGGCATCCGGAAACGCGAAACGGCGCCCTGCAGTGTGATGCTGCGAGGGCGCCGTTTTACGGTCATGCCTGGGGATTATGCGGCTGCCGGTGCGATGAAGGCGAGTTCCAGGTTGATGACGACCTTGTCGCTGACGAGTACGCCACCGGCCTCAAGGACGGCGTTCCACGTCAGGCCGAAGTCCTTGCGGCTGATGGTGGTTTCACCCGAGACGCCGGCGCGGGTGTTGCCAAAGGGATCCACTGCGACGCCGTTGAATTCGGTTTCGATGGCGACTTCCTTGGTCACGCCCTTGATGGTGAGATCGCCCACAAGGTCGAAGCCGTCTCCGTTGGCCTTGACGTGGCGGGAGACGAAGGTGATCTCCGGGAACTTCTCGACGTCGAAGAAGTCTTCGCCTTTGACATGGCCATCGCGGTTGACGTCGCCGGAGTCAAAGCTGGCGGTCCGGATGGTTGCGGTGACCTTGGAGTCCGTCAGGGTCTCGCCCACTTCCAGGGTGGCGTCTGCATCCTTGAACTGGCCGCGGACCTTGCTGATGCCTGCGTGGCGGACGGTGAACCCGATCTCGCTGTGGGAAGCGTCGAGGGTCCAGGTGCCGGTGGTGACGTTGGCGGGGAGGGTCATCATGGTGTTTCTCCTATATGTAGTGGAAGGTTCCGCTTGCTTGCCCGGTCGATTGGTTGAAGCGTCAACCGAGCTTCGTGTCTAGTATAAACATGCATATGCATCTTTTATTCCAACTCTCCGGAACATTTTCAGAAAACTTTGAGTTCTACTAGCGGTAGAAGATTTCAGATCGCCCCGCATCTTTGAGAAACTGGTAAACATGCCCCAAGCAACTGTCCATCTGCTTCGCCATGGCGAGGTCCATAATCCCGATGGCGTCCTGTATGGCCGGCTGCCCGAATTCCACCTCTCCGAGCGGGGCCGGGAGATGGCCCGCATGCTGGCCGAGCACTTCGCTGTCCGCGCCAGTGAGGGAGCCAAGATCGTCCATCTGGTTGCCTCGCCGCTGACGCGCGCCCAGGAAACGGCCCTGCCCACTGCTGAGGCATTGCAGCTCAAGATCCACACTGAGCCGCGCATTATCGAGGCGGAGAACCACTTTGAAGGACTCCACCCCACCCGGAGCGAGTTCTTGAAACCTAAACACTGGTTCTACTTCCGCAACCCGCTCCGTCCTTCCTGGGGGGAGGCGTATAAGAAGCAGGCTGCACGTATGCTCGCCGCCGTCGAAGATGCCCGGACTACTGCCATTGAACTCGGCGGTGACGGCGCCGAAGCCATCCTCGTCAGCCACCAGTTGCCCATTTGGGCCACCCGCTTGACCGCGGAGGGCCGTCGTCTGGCCCATGATCCTCGTAAGCGCGAGTGCACGTTGACTTCCTTGACGTCATTGGTCTTTGACGACGACGGCAGGATTGTGCGCGTCGACTACAGCGAGCCCGCCGCGGTACTCCTTCCCGGCGCAGCCAGCACCCCGGGAGCGTGACCGTACACCATGGATAAGAAACCTTCGCGCCGCGGCGTGCTCAGCGCAGGCGGAGTCCTCCTGGCGGGACTCACCATGGGCCTGTCGGCGTGCGCCCAGGAAGACACCCTCGCCGAGCAGGCCAGGGCTGGAGACAACAAGAACTACGTCGCCGGTGACGGCTCCGTCACTGAGTTCGCCAAGGCCGACCGCAGCGCCCCCGTCGAACTCCAGGGCACCCTGTTCAACGGCACCACCGTCGCGCCCGCGGATATCAAGGGTAAAGTCACCGTGCTGAACTTCTGGTTCGCCGCGTGTGCTCCCTGCCGTGTTGAAGCGCCCCAATTGGAGGCTTTGCACCAGGACTTCAAGGACCAGGGTGTCCAGTTCTTCGGCGTCAACCTCCGCGACGAAAAGGCCACGGCCGAGGCGTTCGACAAGACCTTCAACATCACCTATCCAAGCTTCAACGACCAGGACGGTGCCGTTCTCCTCTCCGTTTCCGGGATTGTTCCTCCGGGTGCTGTGCCCACAACCCTCGTCCTGGACAAAGAAGGCAGGGTTGCTTCGCGCGTGCTCGGCGAAATCGAGAAGAGCACCCTGAAGGCCCTCATAACGTCCGCAGTAGCTGAGTAGTCCACGCATGAACAGTCCCTTCGCCGAGACGATCCTCAACGGGTCCCTGCTGCTGGCGGTGCCCGTGGCGCTGCTGGCAGGGCTGGTTTCGTTCCTTTCGCCATGTGTGCTGCCACTCGTCCCCGGGTACCTGGGCTACGTCACCGGCCTGACCGGCGTCGACCTCCAAAAGCAGCGGCGAGGCCGCATGCTGGCCGGCATCGGCCTGTTCGTCCTGGGCTTCTCGGTGATCTTCGTCCTCCTTGGCGGAGCTTTTGGTCAGCTGGGGACGCTGTTGACCGGTCCGCAGAATGCGTGGATCACGCAGTTGCTGGGGGTCCTGGTGATCGTCATGGGCGTCGTGTTCATGGGGGGCTTCTCCTGGCTGCAGCGCGACGCCAAAATCCATGCAAAGCCTCCCGCCGGACTGTGGGGAGCTCCCCTCCTGGGGCTGACGTTCGGGCTGGGCTGGGCGCCGTGCATCGGACCGACGTACTCGGCGGTGCAGCTTCTTAGCCTGTCCGGAGGATCGTCCGCAGCCAAGGGCGCACTGCTGGCATTCATCTACAGCCTTGGCCTGGGCATTCCCTTCCTCCTGATCGCCCTGGCGGTCCGTCGCGGCATGGGTGTCATGTCCTTCTTCCGCACCCACCGTGTGGCGATCCAGCGAATCGGCGGGGGCATCCTGATTTTGCTCGGCATCCTGATGGCCACCGGGGTGTGGGGTAACTGGGTGACCGAGTTGCAGTACTGGTTCCAAACCGATGTGAAGTTGCCGATCTGATGAGCGAGTCCGTGAAAGCCAAGAAGAAGTCACCCGCCGCCGGCGAAAACCCCCAAAGCACAGGCGAAGCTGACGGCAAGCTTCAGCAGGCCAAGTCCGAAGCCGCCCTGCCTGCCCTCGGGTTCAAGGGAATGCTGCGCTGGGCGTGGACCCAGCTGACCAGTATGCGCACAGCGCTTTTCCTGCTGCTGCTTCTTGCCATCGCCGCAGTGCCGGGCTCGTTCTTCCCCCAGCGCGCAGCCAACCCGGCGCTCGTTACCCAGCGCATCCAGGAGAACCCGACGTTCGGCCCGATCTTCGATGCGCTCCAGCTGTACGACGTCTACTCCTCGGCGTGGTTCTCGGCCATCTACATCCTGTTGTTCATCTCCTTGGTCGGTTGCGTCACTCCGCGCGCCATCGCCCATTACAAGGCCATGAAGTCGCAGCCTCCCCGCACGCCCAAACGCCTGTCGCGGCTGCCGGAATACGGCACCCTGGAGGTGCCCGCCGACGCCGGGATCCCGGCGTCGAAAGCTATCAACGATGCCGCCGGGCTGCTGAAGAAGCGCGGCTACCGCGTTGAGGTGAGGGACGTCGACGGCGCCCTGCCGAGCTTGGGTGCCGAGCGTGGCTTCATGAAGGAAGTTGGAAACCTTGTCTTCCATGCCTCGCTGATTGGCGTATTGGTGTCTGTCGCCATCGGCGGCCTGTTCGGTTACAGCGGCCAGCGCATCCTGGTGGAAGGCAGCACGTTCGTCAACACGCTGGTGGGCTACGACCAATTCACGCCCGGAACCAACTTCCAGAGCAGCTGGCTCCAGCCGTACTCCATCCGACTGGACAAATTCGAGGCCGAGTTCGACCGAGAGTCCGCCCGCAAGATCGGACAGCCGATCGACTTCACGGCAGAGGTCACCACCAAGGATTCCCCGGAAGAGCCCGAGAAAAAGGAAGTCCTCAAGGTCAACGAGCCCGTTAGCCTGGGCGGGACCAGTGTGTACCTCACGGGTAACGGTTACGCGCCCGTGGTGACGGTGCGCGATGGCAGCGGAAATGTTGCCTTCCAAGGACCTGTGGTGGCCAAGCTGCAGGGGGACAACTACTACTCCTCAGTGGTTGTCAAAGTACCCGATGGCAAGCCGGACCAGCTCGGCTTCGTGGGCTTCTTCCTGCCCACGGCGTTCGTGACCGAGGAAAACGTGTCCTTCAGCGCCAGCCCTGAACTCTTCAACCCGCAGTTGAGCCTCAACTCGTACTACGGCGACCTTGGACTCGACAAGGGCGTGCCCCAAAACGTCTTCGACCTCGACGTTTCGGACCTTACGCAGCTCAATGGCCGAAACCTCGACGCAGGCGGCATCACCTTGGCCCCGGGCCAAACGGCCACCCTGCCGGAAGGCAAAGGCAGCATCACGTTCGACAGCGTCAAGAAATACGTTGGCGTGGACATCCACCACAACCCCGGCCAGTTGTATGCCTTGATCTTCGGGCTCCTTGCCGTCGCCGGCTTGGTGACCTCGCTTTACATTGGCCGTCGCCGTGTATGGGTCCGAACGGGAACCCACGAGGACGGCCGCACCATGGTGGAGTACGGCCTGCTGGCACGCGGTGAGGACCACCGCCTCGCCGGGGAAGCCGCAGCCCTGCGCGGGCTTTTCGCGAAGGAATGGCAGCTCCCCGCTGAAACTTCCACCACCGTCTCTTCCACAACCTCGAAGGACCAGTAATGCCCGCTATCAACGAAACCCTGGGCCAATACAGCGAGCTGTTCATGCTGCTGGCGGCCGGCACGTACACCGTGGCCTTCATCGCCTTCGCGTGGGACCTCGCCAAGAGCAGCAAGACCCTCCGCTCCGTCGACCTGAAGGCAGCGGCGGGCACGGCTGCGCAGAAGGTGACGGTTGCAGCCGGCCGTGCCGGGGCTGCTTTGGGCGGTCCCGACGGCGGCGGGCCGGCTGACCGTGCCGAGCGTCCGACGTCGGGCCTCACCGTTGAGGAAGCCACTGCGGCAGGCGACATGAAGTACGCGGCCGAACGCCGGGTGCCTGCCCGCATTGGCGTAGCGCTGACCGTTCTGGGCGCGCTGATCCACGGTGCCGGGGTGGTCACCCGCGCGCTGGGTGCCGGGCGCGTTCCGTGGGGCAACATGTACGAATTCCTCACCACGGGTGCTTTTGTTGCCGTTGCAGTCTTCCTCATCGCCTTGATCCGCCGCGACCTGCGCTTCCTGGGTACGTTCATCATCGGCCTGGCAATCATCATGCTTGTTGCCGCCTCCGTGGCCTTCTGGACACCTGTGGGGCACCTGGTCCCTGCGTTGCAGAGCTACTGGCTGATCATCCACGTTTCCATCGCCGTGCTGGCTTCGGCGCTATTCACGCTCACGTTCGCGATGTCCGCGTTACAGCTGGTGCAGTCTTACCGCCAGAAGAAGCTCGCCGCGGGAGGGCAGGACAAGCTTGCCTTCATGCGCCTGGTTCCCAACGCGCTGAGCCTGGAGAACCTCTCCTATCGCATCAACACGGTTGCCTTTGTCGGTTGGACGTTCACCCTGATGTTCGGCGCTATCTGGGCGGAAAAGGCGTGGGGCCGGTTCTGGGGCTGGGACCCCAAGGAAGTGTGGACGTTCGTGATCTGGGTGGTTTACGCAGGCTACCTCCACGCCCGCGCTACCCGTGGTTGGACCGGAACCCGGGCTGCCTGGCTGTCGATCGTCGGGTACGCGTGCGTCATCATCAACTTCACGTTCGTGAACACCGTTTTCAATGGGTTGCATTCGTACTCCGGTCTGTAGGACCTCCCGGCCCTGAACAGGGCTTTTCTTCGCTTCCGGTTGGGGAGTGAGCAAGGCCGTGGCTGACATGGCTAATCGGTGTAGCAACTGAGCCTTTCGTGCATCCAAGGCAAGTGCTAGCTTGTTGGGAACCCGCTTGTGATGAAGACCGCATGCGCCATGCCATGTTCTTTTTCGAGGTATCCATGAGCTATGTTCTCGCCATTGACGTCGGAACAAGTTTTACGGCCGCAGCCTTGGTAAAGCCCGCTCCGGGATCAGCTAAACCCGCTCAGGGAGCGATGCCTGTTCCCGAAATCCTTCCCCTGGGACTCCACGGCAGTGCTGTGCCGTCCGTGCTGTACTACGCGGAAGACGGCCGGGTCCTGGTGGGCGAAGCGGCAGAGCGCCGCGGTCTGGACGACCCCCACCGGATGGTGCGCGAGTTCAAAAGGCGCATCGGCGATTCCGTTCCCATGGCAGTGGGGGAGCAGTGGCTGGCGCCCGAGGAAGTCTTCGCAGGGATGGCCCGCTGGGTTGCGGACCGGGCCGAAGAACGCGAGGGAAGCCCGGCTTCGGCAATGGTGCTGACGCATCCCGCGGCGTGGGGCGGGCATCGTCAGGCCGGCGTCCTTGCAGCGCTTACATCTGCCGGCCTGTCGGACGTCACGCTGATCAGCGAGCCTGTTGCCGCCGCCCTGCACTACGCCTCCCAAACCCGCGTGGAAGACGGAAGCACCATTGCCGTCTACGACCTGGGCGGCGGAACCTTCGATACCGCCATTCTTCGCAAGGCAGCGGCAGGGAAGTTTGAGCTTCTTGGCCATCCCGACGGCATTGAAACCCTTGGCGGCGCCGACTTCGACGCCGCCGTTTTGCGTCACGTGGCCGGTCACCTCGGCGGTGCTGTGGAAGAGCTCGACCCCGCCGCACCGGAAACTCTTGCGGCCCTCTCCAGATTGCATCGTGAGTGCAGGGAGGCCAAGGAGGCGCTGTCCATGGACAGCGAGGCGACCATCGCAGTGTCCCTTCCCGGCACGCAGCAGTCCGTTCGCCTGGTCAGGTCCGAGTTCGAAGCCCTCATTGAGTCGCCTGTCAGGGACACCGTCGCCGCATTGGAGCGCAGCTTGGAAAGGGTTGCCCTGACGCCGGAGGACTTGACCGCTGTGCTGCTGATTGGCGGCTCTTCGCGCATTCCGTTGGTGGCCGAGCTGATTTCGGCGGAGCTTGAGCGCCCCATCGCGGTTGATGCCGATCCCAAGTCGTCCATTTGCCTGGGCGCGGCGGTTTCAATGTTGCCCATGACTGCGGGCGCGGCGGTGCGTCACGGTGGCGTAGCAGCGGATGCAGGCGTTGTAGCGGATGCAGAGGCTGTGGCTCCGGCGGCTACCCAGGGCGAGCCGGGGGTGCCGCGCCCGGTCGTTCCACGGCACACTGCTGCCTTGGCGGCGTTGGGCACGGCGTCGGCCATGACGTCCCGTGGCAGCACGAGACGCGGGACGGGGTCCGGTGCGCACTCCGGCCACAGGCCAGGCCGGCACGCGCCGACGTCGCGGATCCGCTTGACGGCAGCGGCCGCGGCGGCTGCCACTGCGTTGACGATCGCCACTGCGACTGCCGCGCAGAGCCCGGAAGGCGCCGGGCTGATGGCATCGATGTTCGGCGCCCAGGCCGCGGACGTCATCCGCGACGGCGGCAGCCCGGACAGCGGGCAGCAGACCAGTGGCGCTGTTGGCGGCGGAACCTCACCCGCACCGGTATCCGGGAAGCCCGCCTCCGGCCTGGAGGCGAGTGCGCGATCGGGCACTGCGAGGGCCGGCAACCTGAGGGGACAGACGCCGCCCCGTCAGGGAACCAGTGGCGCGGGTGCCCAGGGAAACGGTTCAGGGACGACCAACCTCGGGACGGGAGCGGGGACCGCAGTTGGTGGCTCTTCCGCCGGCTCGGGAAGCACCGGCACAGGCAGCGGTGCCGGCGGTTCGACGACCGGTACTACGACTCCAGGCACATCGACAGGCACGGGATCCGGAACACCCGGAACGTCAACACCCACGTCACCTCCTGCAACCGAGCCCGGCGGGGCGGCCAGCGGCCCAACGCCTGATCCTTCCGTGCCCCCGGTCCAGGACCCCACAACACCTCCAGTCACGGATCCGTCGACGCCCACTACGCCATCCGAGCCAGCGCCAACAACACCGTCCGAGCCCGCGCCCGAACCAACCACGCCCCTTCCCGAACCCACGGTCATCCAGGATCCTGCCCCGGCGCCCAGCGACACCGCGCCTCCGCCACCCTCCAGTGAAAGTAGCCCCACCCCGGATCCTGCGCTGACACCGGCGGTGTAAGGCATGGCGGTGCATGGGCAGACGTCCGGACCTAACCGGCGGGAGCCCCGCCACGATCCCTTGCACGCACGGGCCGTGGACCCGGCGCGGGATCGGGAGCACACGGCTGCAAAGGACTACATCCAGGCCCTCGTCGCCGGACTGAGCGGCAATACCGCTGCTGTCAGGGAACTTCTGGTGGCGTTATCAGTGGGTTTCACTCTTCCGGGGCCCTTGCCGGATGCACTTGCGCGCCGTGAAAGCCTTGACGGGATTATTGCCGCTGCCGAGGATGCCGGACTGTTAGCCCCGGACGGAACCGTGGTGGGCACTGTGCAGCACGCGCTCCTGGCAGCCACTCCCAGCGCGCACGTGCACGCTCTGCAGCGGGAGCTCGTGGAAAAGGTGCTCGCGACGGGCGAGCCCCTCGGCGAGCTGGCCCGGGACCTGGCACGCAGCCGGCTACGGGACGCACGGGTCGCAGCAGAGCTCGAGCGCACTGCCGATAGCGTCCTGGAGTCGGACCCCCGGCTCGCCGCTGACCTCTACGCTGAGGCCGTGCTGGCTGGTACAGACGAGCTGGCCAACGCAGCGAGGCACGCCCAGGCCGCCGCCGGCACCGGAGACCTGGACGCCGCGGGCAGGCTTGTGGACCGCCTACTCGCGTTGCCGGAATCTCCGGATGTGCAGCGTGGAGTGGACGTGGCTGCGTCAGTCTGGGCCCAACGTGGCATGCTGGCCAGGGGCGCAGAAACCTATAGCTGGTTGGGGCCGGAGCGCCTGGAATCCTCAGCCCCGTTAGCGGCCGTCGCGATGATTGGCTCAGGGAACGCCACGGGAGCCGAACAACTGTTGGCGGCCATGCGGGCATCGGGCTCTCCGACGCTGTTGGCCGTTGCCCTGTCCCTGACTGAAAAGGGCCTGCGGCAAACGCTGGGATCCGAACCGCAGCTGGGGCTTCCAGAACTTATCAGGGCTTCGGACATGATGAATGCTGCCGGGACAGTGATCCCCCTGCCCGAGACGCCTGCGGCACTGGCAGCACTGTGCGCGCTTCACAGCGGAGAGCCGGCGGTGGCTGAATCGGTCCTCAAATCCGCCGTGTCTGCCGGGCAGGGCGGGGACGCCGCACGTCCCAGGCTCTTCCTGCTGCTGGCATGGACCGCGATGCAGCAGGACAACGCCGACGAAGCCCGCCTTGCCATCAACGAGGCCGTCAAAGCCAACCATTGGAGTCTGGCCCCGCGGGACGAATTCCTTCTGGCAGCCCTCGACGTAGGGCTGGCTCGACGCGGGGGCGACGTGCACGACCTCGTCCTCGCGTGGGACAGGGCACGCGAGTCCATGATGCATGTTTCCGTTGACCTCTTCAGCCTGCTGCCGTGGGGTGAGCTGATGATCGCTGCTGCGCGGTTACGTGAAACCCGTAAGGTAGCCCATTATTTGGGCGGTATCTGGGAACTACTGGGACGTCTGGACAACCCTCCACTCTGGGCCGTTCCCATCCACTGGGCAGCGGTCCAGGCTGCCCTGCTCAGCGAAAGCCCTGCCGAGTTGGCCCCGCACGCGGCGGCTTTGGTGCGCGCATCAGATCGGAGCCATTTTGCCTCGGTCCTTGCCGCGGGAGGCAAGGCCTGGGTTTCAGTTTTGGCCGGCCGCTTTGAAGCGGCCGATGTCGAAACAGCGGCCCGGGAGCTTGCCGCCGTCGGAATGCCCTGGGAGGGTGCCAGGCTGGCGGGTCATGCCGCCGCCCATGCGGAAGAACGCCGGGACATGCTGAAGCTGCTGGCCTGCGCGCGGGACCTCCATCCGCAAAGCCAAGGGTCCCCGATACCGCCCGCCGCGGCATCACGGCACAGCGCCCCGGCGCCTCCGGGTCAGGAAAACACCGTTGCTACCGGATCCTCTGCTGGACTCAGCGCACGGGAGCGCGAGGTGGCCCGCTTGCTGCTGGAAGGCAAGACCTACCGCGAAATCGGTGAGGCCATCTACATTTCGCACCGGACCGCCGAGCATCACGTGGCGCGGATGCGCAGGCGGCTGGGAGCCGAAAATCGTTCTGATTTGTTGATCCGTCTCCGGATCGCCCTGGGGGAGGGGTATCCGCCCAGGGAGTAAACCCCCTCCAGACCCCTAATGGGGGCACACGAATCCCCTAACGGGTGGGGCAACGATAGGGGGACCGGCCCCGATGCCCCGGCCCTCCCCCCACGAATACGTTGAATGCAAGCCCGGCAGAGTTGCCTGGCGGCCCATCCACCACAGAATTTGAGGGAGCATTCCAATGCCAACACTCGCACAGCAGCTCGTGCAGTTCCTGATGAGCCTGTTCAACGACCCCGAAGCAGCTGAAGAATTCGTCCGGGACCCGGAAGCTGCCCTCGCAGCCGCCGGCCTTCGCGATGTGTCCTCGGCGGATGTGGACGCCGTTCGCCCGGTTGTCCTGGATTACGCGCCCATCAACGCCCGTTCATCCTTCGACCGTGAATACAACACGGGTGGAAACCACGCCTCCACCGGTGGCGGCTGGGGCGGCCACGATGACAACGATCACGACGGCGGCTACGGCGGCGGTGGCGGTGGCGGCTGGGGCGGCCACGACGACGATGACCACGACGGCGGCTACGGCGGCGGTGGCGGTGGTGACTGGGACGGCCACGACGACGATGACCACGATGACGATCACGACGGCGGTCACGGCGGCGGTGGCTGGGACGGCCACGACGACGATGACCACGACGGCGGTCATGGCGGCGGCGATTGGGATGACCATGCACACGCAGTGCAGCAACTGATCCACGTTGTGAACAACTACTCCTACACCACCACGATCGATGACCGGGACACCACCCTGGATCAGTCCGTGAACCAGAACATCTGGGCCAACGGAGACGTTGCCCAAGTGTTCGAGAACGAGGCGGTCATTGCTTCCGGTGACGGTGCAGTTGCTGCCGGTAACAACGCATCGATGACTGATTCCAACAACGTTGACAACTCCGTAGACAACTCGGAAGACAACTCCGTGACGGTGGACGCTCGTGGCAACAACGACATCTCGATCGGCAACGAGTACGACGACCACTCCGTGACCAAGGACTCGTACAACACTGATGTTGATGTGGACATTGATGCCGAGTTCAAGGACTCCTTCAACGACGACCACTCCACCAACACCGACAATTCGCACACGAATATCCACAACACGGATTCGTACAACGACGACTCGTACAACGATGACCACTCGAAGGAGCTTGAGGTTGGAGACGTGGACGTGGACTACACGAACATCGAGCACTCCACGATCGTCAAGGACAACGAGGTGGATCTGGAGTACACCAACGATCACTCCACGAACATCGAAGTGGACGACGTAAACATCGTCAAGGACTCCACCGTCATCGCCAACAACGATCTCGGCGAAGAATCCGTTCTGGCCAACGACTCCCACGTCATCGCCCACAACGAACTGGAAATCGATAACTCCAAGGAGCTCGAAGTGGACGACATCGATGTCGAGTACAACGACATCGACCATTCAACCGTCATCGCGAAGAACGAGGTGGAACTCGACTAACAGCCGGAAGTTTCCGGGTCTTCGGGATTACCTGAAGCCCGGCACGAAGCCCCGGCAGTGCCCGGCAGGCGATCAGCCTGCCGGGCGCTTCGCGGCCTTAAACCCTGACGCCCCCGGGTGTGGACAACGAGCGAAGGACAGAGAGTGCCGGAAACAGTACGCATGACCACCCTGGTTGAGCAGGCCTTGGCGCTGGTTGGAGACCGGAACGACCTGCGCCGACGACTCGACAACACGCTGGGGCGCTTGGGCGATCCGAGCGTTCGCGTGATCGTGGTGGGGGAGTTCAAGCAGGGCAAGAGCCAACTCATCAACGCCCTCGTCAACGCCCCCGTTTGTCCCGTCGATGACGACATTGCCACCACAGTGCCGACCGTCGTACGCCAGGGGGAACCGGCGTCGGCCGTTGTCCTGCTCCCCGGCCGGGACGCCGGAACGGAAGCGGACGACGCCGGCGCGGAAGCGCGGCTTGAGCGGCAGGACGTCAGGCTGGAGGAACTGGCCGATTACGTGTCCGAAAAGGGAAACCCGGGCAACGCAAAGAACATCGTTGCTGCCGAAGTAGCACTGCCGAGGAAGCTCCTGGCGGGCGGACTGACCATCGTCGATTCCCCGGGCGTGGGCGGCCTCGGCTCGTCCCACACGCTCACGACCCTGACAGCACTGCCTTCCGCCCACGCCATGGTGTTCGTCTCCGATGCGTCCCAGGAGTACACCGAACCGGAGATACGCTTCCTCCGCCAAGCCATGCGAGTGAGCCCCAACGTCCTGTGCGTGCTCTCCAAAACCGACCTCTACCCTGCTTGGCGCCATATCGAAGCGTTGGACCGCAAACACCTGGCGGACGTCGCTGAGGACATCCCGCTGTTTCCGGTCTCTTCCGAGCTTCGCCTGCAGGCCGCCCGGTTGCAGGACGCTGAGTTGAACGAGGAATCAGGCTTCCCGGCCCTCATTGCCTACCTTCGCCACGACATCGTGGGAGCGGTGGCAAGGATCCAGCGACGATCCGTCAGCCATGACCTGCAATCCGTCACCGAACACCTGCGATTGGCGCTCCAATCAGAACTCGGCCCCTTGGAAAACCCCGAAGGCACTCCGCAATTAATCGCCGGACTGGAAGCTGCCAAGTCAGACGCGGACGCCCTCAGGAAACGCTCCGCCCGGTGGCAGATCACGCTCAACGACGGCATCAGCGACCTCATCGCGGACATGGAATACGACCTGAGGGACAGGCTGCGCCGCATCCAGCGCGAAGCGGAGACAGCCATCGACCAAGGCGATCCAGGCCCAGCGTGGGAGCAGTTCAGCACGTGGCTCGAGCAAAGCACAGCCGCCGCGGTCTCGGACACTTTCGTATGGACGAGCGAGCGTGCACAGTGGCTGGCTGCCCAGGTCGCCGAGCACTTTTCCGAAGACGAGGTGGAGCTGCCCGCCCTCCAGGTATCGGACACCGGCGGGGTGTTGGATCCTGTCGGGGACCTCCAACACCTCGACGACGGACGACTGGGACCGCTTCAAAAGGTCCTCATCGGGATGCGCGGCTCTTATGGAGGCGTCCTTATGTTCGGCCTGTTGACGGGAATTTTCGGGATGGCGCTGATCAATCCCTTGTCCGTGGGCGCCGGGCTCATGCTGGGCCGGAAGGCCTACCGGGAAGAGAAGGCGGCCCGGCTCAAACAGCGGCAATCGGAAGCCAAGATCCTGGTTCGCAAGCAGGTGGACGACGTCATCTTCCAGGTAGGCAAGCAGTTGAAGGACAGGCTGCGCTTGGTTCAGCGTGCCACGCGTGACCACTTCACGGATATCGCTGAAGAGCACCACAGATCGCTGACTGAATCCGTGGCGGCTGCCCAAAGAGCTGCTGCCACGTATGCGGCCGAGCGTGACCTGCGAATCAAGGAGCTCCGAAACCAACTCCGAGCCGTCGACGCTCTCAGCAAGGCCGCCCTGCAGTTGCAGGACGGCGCTGCCGCCCAAGACTCTCCGCGGTCCTCCGCCGTTCCACAACGGTCCACGGTGCCGGCGGAATGACGGATTCCGGGATAGCAGCACTGCTCCACCAGGCGAGGGAGGTCCTGCACGACGACGCTTCAGCGCTCGCCGTGCTGGACGAACTGGACGCGAGGTTATCCGGTCCACTCCGGATAGCGGTGGCCGGCATGGTCAAAGCGGGCAAGTCCACCCTCCTCAACGCCATCATCGGCGAGGAGATCGCCCCAACGGACGCAGGGGAATGCACCCGGATTGTCACGTGGTACCGGTACGGACCCACACCCAAGGTGACGTTGTACCCCTTGATGGGTGAGCCCCGGAACCTACCCGTTACGCGGGAGGAGGGGCGCTTGGTCTTCCCGCTGGGCCGTGTCCGGGCAGAGGACGTGGAAAGGCTGGTGGTGGACTGGCCGGTTGCGGGCCTGCGCGAACTGACGCTCATCGATACGCCAGGGATCGCATCCCTCTCCCTCGATGTTTCCGTGCGGTCCACGGCGTTCCTGCTCCCGGAAGACTCACCTACGGCCGCGGACGCTGTCATCTACCTCATGCGCCACCTGCATGCGTCCGACGTGCGGTTCCTTGAGTCGTTCAAGGACACTGCGGCCGGGCAGTCGGGAACTGTCAACGCGTTGGCTGTGTTGTCGCGGGCAGACGAGATCGGTGCCGGACGGATCGACTCGCTCATCTCGGCCGCCGCGATCGCAGAACGTTACAGCCGGGACCAGAACCTAAGGCCCCTCGCCCTTGGCGTGGTGCCCGTCGCCGGGCTGCTGGCGCAAAGCTCCCGGACCATGCGACAAGCAGACTTCGAGGCACTGCTCCTGCTGGCCCGAATGGACAGGACACAGCGGGAACGGCTGATGTTGTCAGCCGACCGGTTCGCCAAGGGCACGGAGCCACCGGGCCTGGACCAGGCAACACGCACAGACCTCCTCGACCGCTTCGGCCTGTTCGGAATCCGGCTGGGCACCGCGCTGATTCGCGGCGGGATCGACGGCCCGACGGAGTTGGCACACGAATTGGCCCGGCGCAGCGGCCTCGGCCAATTGCTGGAGACCATCACGTTGCTGTTCCAAACGCGGGCCGAGGCACTCAAGGCGCGTGCCGCCGTCGTGGGTTTTGAGTCGCTGCTGCGTGGCCTGCCGCAGGATCGGACGGCACCGTTGGCCACCGCCTTGGAAAGAGTGCAGGCAGGGGCGCACGAATTCCGCGAATTGAGACTGCTGGCAGCACTGCGGACCGGAAGTGTGGCCTTGAGCGCCGGGCAAGTGGCGGAGGCTGAGAGGTTGGTGGGTGGCGGGGGCAGCTTGCCGACGCGCAGGCTGGCGCTACCGCCGGACGCCACCCTTGACCAGATCCACGATGCCGCACGCGAATGCCTCAACCGATGGCGTGTGTTGGCCGGGAATCCGTTGGCGGAGCCGTCAGCCGTGGATGCCTGCCGCGTAGTGCTGCGCAGCTGCGAAGGAATGCTTGCAGCGATCCCTGCCGGACGCTGAAGCTAGGGAGCACGCTTGCGCTCGCTCACCAGCCACGTGGTAGTGGACGGGAGGAAGAGCAGGACCAGGCCCGCGGCGGCGAGGATGTACTGGGCGGCGAGCAAGCCGATGGCCGGAATACCCTCCGAACCCGGCGCGATCAGGAAATCTGCCGTGATGACGGTGACAACGGCGTGCAGCAAGACCACGGGAACCAGCGTCCAGCGGGCCCAGGTGCGTCGCTTGAAGACAATGGCCAACAAGACGGCTTCCATCGCCACCACCAGGGCGACCATGGCCAGGCTCCCAAGGAATACGACGGCGGTGGCGCCCTCGACGGCCTCGGTTCCGCCATCGGGGACCATGCCCGCGATGACGCCCTTCAGGCGTTCAAAATGCGAATCACGTGCCAGGAAGCCCGTGACGACAACCGCGACTCCAGCAATGAAACTTGCGATCCAGAGAGATCGTGAGAGCACGGCGGGACCCGGCGGCCGCACCACCGCTTCGATCGGCGGGGGAGCGGACAACGAAATGCCGGGGCGGGGCGGTGGCACTGGCGCCCTGGACGGGGCTGGCGGTGGCCCGCTGGCTGATGACTCGGTGGTGAACGACTGCCGTGATCCATCAGCTTGCTGGGCCATGTTGCCTACTTCAGCTCGTCGGTGTCATGGGGGTCCGGCTCGCCGCGTTTGGCATCACCGGGGTTGAAACCGGGGGTTCCCTTGCCGTTGTCGCCGTCAGCCTCGTTGGAGCCGTTGAGCTTGCGCTCCTTGGCTTCCAGCTCTGCCCTGAGCTTCTTGAGGCGGTCCTCCTCAGCCTTGTTCCGGCGACGGGTTTCCAGGTTGCGGAGGAATTCGGGGTCGTCGTCCGGGGCCGTGGGCTGGCGGCGGACGGGCTTGGCTGTGGGCTTGCCGTAGGGATGCCCGAAAATGAACCACAGGATGGCGCCCAGCACGGGCAGCAGGATCATGACCACGATCCACGCAGGCTTGGAGATGCCGCGCGTATCACGGCCATCGGTGCGGATAACATCCACGAGGGCATAGACGAAGATGACAAGGACGACGACGACGCCAACAACCCGGAGCATGCACCAAGTCTAGTCGCCGGAAGCCTCTCACTGGGTGCCCCTCAGACGGCCGTGATCAGAGTGCAACCATCCTGGCGGCTAAACTTGGATAGTGGCTTTCCTGAAGTATTCCCTGATCCGTTTGGCGCTCTTCGTGCCTTTGTTCGTGCTGTTCCTGTTTTTGGGGACCGGAGTGGTCCTGGCTGTGATCTTCGCGGGTTTGATCGCCTTCGCCATCAGCTACTTGTTCTTCCAGAAACAGCGCGACGCCGCCACGTCGGCCATGCGGGAACGGTTCTCAGGGCGGGCCAAGCCGATCCGCACCGCCGGGGAAGTTGACGACGCCGCTGCCGAGGACGGCCTGGTGGAGAAGAACCCCGGAGTTGAAATCAACAACGACAAGCGCCCCGGCGCCCAATAGTCCCCGGACAGCCTCAAGTACCAGGCAGCTTAGAATCCTGTGCTTAGCACCAGGCCGAGCGAGAACAGCAGGCTGTAGCCCAGGTTGATCATGCCGGTCTGCTTGAGCACTGGGATAAGGCTCTTGCGCTTCTTGCCGTTGACCATCAGCCAGGCCGGCATGAGGCATGCGGGGATCAGCAGCAGCACGATCAGCATCCATGGCTTGGTGGGCGCCAGCACCACCACCAGCAGGATGGCGACACCCAGCATCAGCACGTAGCTTTCGCGTGCGTGGCGGTCTCCAAGCCGCACAGCCAGGGTTCGTTTCCCTGCTGCGGTGTCCGTAGGAATGTCCCTGACGTTGTTTGCCATGAGGAGCGCACAGGCAATCAGGCCCGTCCCGATGGCGCCGATCACGGCTGCCAGGCTGACCTGGCCGGCTTGCGTGTAGGTGGTGCCGAGCGTGGCCACGAGCCCAAAGAACACGAATACGAAAACGTCACCCAGGCCCAGGTAGCCGTAGGGGTTCTTGCCTCCCGTGTACCCCCACGCCGCGAGGACGCAGCCCAGGCCCACAAGGATCAGCCACCAGGTCTGCGTGATGATCACCAGGATCAGTCCGCACAGCATTGCCGCGCCAAAGAGTCCGAAGGCAGCCCACTTGACCTGTTCCGGCTTGGCGACGCCGGAACCCACCAACCGGAGCGGGCCTACACGGTCCTCGTCAGTGCCCCGGATTCCATCCGAGTAATCGTTGGCGTAGTTGACGCCCACTTGGAGGAGGAGCGCCACGAGCGCCGCCAGGATTGCGTTCGGCAGCCTGAATGCATGGAGTTCAAACGCCGCTGCCGAGCCGATCAGGACGGGTGCAATCGCCGCGGGCAGTGTGCGGAGCCGGGCTCCTTGGATCCATTGTGCAGCTGTCGCCACGTGTAGTACCTCGTGTATTTCGCGTAGATCTATTAGTCAGGGTCGTGAGGGCAGAACTTGTCTATTGTCCCTGATGCAGCTCGGAAAGCCGGTTGATCATGGCCAGCCTGTCCGGTTTCCCGTTGGGGAGCATGATCAGTTCACCCGTGGCGAGCACGGTTTTGGGCGCCAGGATGCCCAAAGCCGCTTCCCGCTTCGCAGTGAAACCGCGGATGCCTTCCGGCGTCGGATCCTCCACCGCGACATAAGCCGCCACAGCTTGGCCCCACTCCCGCGAGGGCACACCGGCGACGAAAGCCGCCTTCACGCCGTCGAGCTCTTCCAGCTTGCCCTGGATGTAAGCGGCGGACGCCTTGACGCCGCCGGTGATGATGACGTCGTCGGCTCGGCCGAGGACGGTGAGCTTCCCGTCCTCCGAGAGTTCGCCGAGGTCGCCGGTGACGTACCAGCGGACTCCGTCCTCTTCGAAAAACGCGTCGGGGCCGGCGTCCAGGTAGCCGGCCGCCACGGTGTCGCCGCCCAGCAGGATGCGGCCTTCCAGTGCGCCCTCGCCAAGACGGACCTCGACCCCGTCCAACGGCTCGCCGTCGTAAACGCACCCTCCGCAGGTCTCGGCCGAGCCGTACGTGGTGACCACGTTGAGGCCTTCAGCATGGGCTGTGGCCAGAAGTTCGGCTGACGCAGGGGCACCGCCGAGGAGGATGGCGTTGAAGCGGCGCAGCACGGCGAGGGTTTCCGGCGCGGGAGACTCCAGCAGCCGTTGCAGCTGAGTGGGCACCAGGGACGTGAAACGGATCTTGTCGGTCAGTTCCTCCGCCGCGGCAACAAAGGCCTCGGGAGTGAAACCGCCGGACTGGTCCATGACCCACGGTCGCGTCCCGGCGTAGAGGGACCGAACCAAGACCTGCACGCCGGCGATGTACTGCAGCGGGAGCGCAAGCAGCCATTGACCTTCGCCGCGGAGCGCCATGGCGGTGCCCACGGACGAGGCAGCCAGGGCGTCAACGGTCAGCACTGTGGCTTTGGGCGTGCCCGTGGAACCTGACGTACGGACCACCACAGCGGCATCCTCGACGCCGGTTTCCACCGGTATGGCGTTCGGCTCGCCGTGGGCGTCCACGACGATTTCGACGGCGGGACCCTCTCCGTGCAGGGCAGCGGCCAGTGCTTTGAGAACGGGATCGATATCCACGGGGGGAGTCCTAGAAGTAGTAGGGGAAGTTGGACCAGTCGGGGTCGCGCTTCTGGAGGAACGCTTCCTTGCCCTCCACTGCTTCGTCTGTCATGTAAGCCAAACGTGTCGCTTCCCCGGCGAAAACCTGCTGTCCGGCCAGGCCGTCGTCGGCGAGGTTGAAGGCGAACTTGAGCATCCGAATGGCCTGGGGGGACTGCCGGGCGATGTCTGCCGCGTACTCGAGGGCAACCTCCTCGAGGCGCTCATGGTCCACGGCTTCATTGACGGCGCCCATGCGGACCATGTCATCCGCCGAGTATTCGCGGGCGAGGAAAAAGATCTCCCGCGCGGCTTTTTGCCCGATCTGGCGGGCCAACAGTGCTGAGCCGTATCCGGCGTCGAAACTTCCTACGGTGGCGTCGGTCTGCTTGAACTTGCCGTGCTGGCGGGAGGCGATGGTGAGGTCGCTGACCACATGCAGCGAATGCCCGCCGCCGGCGGCCCAACCATTCACGACGGCGATAACCACTTTGGGCATGGTCCGCATCAACCGCTGGACTTCCAGGATGTGGAGCCGTCCGGCGCGGGCGGGGTCGATCGTTTCCTGGGTATCGCCTTCTGCATAGCGGTAGCCGTCGCGGCCCCGGATGCGTTGGTCGCCGCCGGAACAGAATGAGTGCCCGCCGTCCTTCTCGGACGGACCGTTGCCCGTGAGCAGGACGGTGGCGACGTCCGGGGTCATTCTGGCGTGGTCCATGGCGCGGTAGAGCTCATCCACCGTGCCCGGGCGGAACGCGTTGCGGACTTCGGGGCGGTTGAACGCAATCCGCACAGTGGGAAGGTCCTTGACTGTGCCGTCTGCTGAACGCTCCACCTGCCGGTGGTAAGTCATGTCCTTGAAATCGTCAAAGCCGGAAACGGTGCGCCAGCGCGAGGGGTCAAAGACGTCGGAAACCTTGGCAGGGAGATCGTTGTTCACAGTCCGAGTCTAGTAATTGCCCCTAGCTGATGCAGAACTCGTTGCCCTCGGGGTCGGCCATGGTGTGCCATTCGTGGGGTCCTTGGCTGGCGGTCCACAAGTGCTTGGCGCCCCTGGATTCGAGTTCCTTCCGCACCACGTCCTTGTCCCGGCCGTCCAGCCGTACGTCCCAGTGCACGCGGTTCTTGACGGTCTTTTCATTCGGGTCTGCCTGAAAGAGGATGCGCCTGCCTGTCTTGGGGTCGGTGTCCTCTGCCGGAACTATTGCACAGCCTTCCGCCCAGACAAGCTTGCCTTTGTGGGTGATGGTCTGGTCCTCGGTGGCGTAGCCCTGCTCGATCATGGAGCGGATGAAGGCTTCGTCCTGGGGTTCGACGTTCCATTCAAGTGTCTCTGCCCACCAATCGGCGAGTTCGTGCGGTTTCTTGCAGTCCACTACTACCTGGATGTTCAGTGTCATGCGTTGAACCTAACCCCGGGAGGGGGTGGCCGGGTAGCGTCATGCGGTCATCTTCCGTCCGGGTTTCCCAACTGAGTCGCAGTAGAGCGCGTTTAGAGGGCTCTAAACGCGCTCTACTGCGACCTAGTTGGGGAAGAGTTCGGGTGGGATCGCGTAAAGAAGGACCACGGCCAGCAGGTTCTTGGCGGCATGGACGAAGTAGGAGAACATCAGGTTCTTTCCCGTCCATACGTACACCGCCACCAGCACCACCCCCATGCCCAGGTAAGGGGCAAGGGCCGACAACACGAGCCCTTCGCGTCCGATGACGTGGATGGATGCGAAGACCAGCACCGAAACCAGGCAACAGATCCAGATGTTCACGTACCTTGACAATTTGCCGATCAGCAGGTGCCGGAACAGGTACTCCTCAACAAAGGGACCAAGAACCACAAGGAGCGGCACCATGAGCCAGGCCGGGACGTGCTGCAACAGGCCCTGGATGCCCAATTGGTTTTGGCTGCTTTGCGTACTCCCCATCGCAGCCACGAGAATGGCCGTGAAAATCAGCATGACCACCAACGACAACGGCACCATGCCCAGCGTGAACCAGGGCCTGGTGCCCAGGATCCTAAGGTCCCGGCCCACCACCCGCCAGGCGGACAGGAACGCGAAAACCCCGACGGCGGCATAGAAGACTGCGTTGACGGCGTACGACGCTGTGGCCGGTTCGGGAAAAACCTCAAGCATGAGCCGCACGACCGATTCACCGGCAAACGCGAAGAGCGCCGTGAAACCCACGTAGGCCCCAACGGCCACAGCGTCGAGGGCGGTGAAGCGGTACAGCCTCGCCTGCGTCGAAATCATGCCCATGTAAACAGCGTAGCTTTGCCGCGCAGGCACAGCATTGGCTACACTTTTCGGTATGCCTAACTTTCCGTTTCGGCGCGCCAAAGATGTCCGCCGTTTCGCTGCTGCCCTGACCGCCTTGGCCCTCATGCTTGGCCTTTCCGCATGCGGTGGAAATTCCGCGGCCGGGGGCGCTGACAAGCCCGTTGTCCTCACTACCTTCACCGTGCTGGCTGACATCGCCAAGAATGTAGCCGGGGACAAACTCCAAGTGGAATCCATCACCAAGGCCGGCGCTGAGATCCACGGCTACGAGCCCACTCCGGGCGACATCCGCAAAGCCGCCCAGGCCGACCTGATCCTGGACAACGGCCTCAACCTCGAGGCCTGGTTCTCGCAATTCGTCGAAGGCCTGGACGTGCCCCATGCAGTGGTGAGCGAAGGCGTGGACGTCATGGAGATCGGCGAGGATTCCTACCAGGGAAAGCCAAACCCGCACGCCTGGATGTCGCCACGGAACGTCCAGATCTACGCCGACAACATGGCCAAGGCCTTCGCCAAACTGGACCCCGGCCATGCGTCCGAATTCGAAGCCAACGCGAAGGCTTACAGCGCTGAACTCCAAGCCGTCCAGGATGAGATGGTGTCCAAGCTGTCCGTCCTTCCCGAAGCCCACCGTGCTTTGGTGACGTGCGAGGGCGCCTTCTCCTACCTTGCCCGGGACGCCGGTCTCAAGGAGGTCTACATCTGGGCCGTGAACGCTGAACAACAGGCCACACCGCAGCAGATCGCTCGGGCCATCGAGTTCGTCAAGGACAACCAAGTGCCGGCCGTGTTCTGCGAATCCACCGTGTCCGATGCCCCCATGCAACAGGTAGTAGGCGCTACGGGGACCAAGTTTGGCGGCGTTCTCTACGTTGACTCCTTGTCGGAAGCGGACGGTCCGGTTCCCACCTACCTCGACCTCATCCGGCATGACGCGAAAACCATCACCACGGCACTCACAGGAGGATCGTCATGAGCAGCCCCGCGATTGTCGTCGAGAACGTCACTGTCCACTACGGGGAGGTCCTCGCCCTGGACTCTGCTTCCCTGAGCCTGGAGCATTCACGCATCTGTGGCCTGGTGGGCATGAACGGGTCAGGAAAATCCACGCTCTTCAAGACCATCATGGGCATGGTCAAGCCGGACTCCGGGCGGGTGCTGATCAACGGCCACCCGCCGGTGAAAATTCGCAAGGAAGCGGGCATCGGCTATGTGCCCCAGAGCGAGGATGTGGACTGGGCCTTTCCCCTGTCTGTGCGGGATGTGGTGATGATGGGCCGTTACGGGCATCTGGGTTTCACCCGCCGCCCACGCAAGGCGGACCGGGACGCCGTCGAGCATGCCTTGGAACGCGTGGAACTGGCCGACTTTGCCGACCGGCAGATCGGGCAACTGTCCGGTGGGCAGAAGAAGCGGGCCTTCGTCGCCCGCGGAATAGCCCAGGGCGCCACCATGATGCTTCTCGATGAACCGTTCGCCGGTGTGGACAAGCGGTCCGAGGCCACCATCACCAGGCTCCTGCGGGAACTCGCAGCTGACGGTGCCACGATCCTTGTCTCTACGCACGACCTTCACGCCCTCCCGCAGCTCTGTGATGAAGCAGTGCTGCTGATGCGCAAGGTGTTGATGCACGGAAGCCCGGACGTGGTCCTGCAACCCGAGAACCTTGCCATGGCTTTCGGCCTCGATGTCATGAACAGGGGCTGAAGTGGACTTCCTGCTCGAACCCCTCAGCTACGACTTCATGGTCCGTGCCTTGGCGACTACCGCGATCGCCGCCGTCGTCTGTGCGGTCCTTAGCTGCTGGCTCGTCCTCATCGGCTGGTCCCTCATGGGCGACGCCGTCTCGCATGCCGTGCTGCCCGGCGTCGTCCTTGCCTACATCGTGGGTGCGCCGTTCGCGCTTGGGGCGCTGGTGTTCGCCCTTATCGCAGTGACGCTCATCGGCGTGGTGCGGAACACGAGCAGGGTGAAGGAAGACGCCGCGATCGGCATTGTCTTCACCTCGCTGTTCGCCCTTGGCTTGGTGTTGATTTCCGTGACGCCAAGCCAGACCGACCTGAACCACATCATCTTCGGCAACCTGCTCGGCGTCAGCGTTCCGGACCTCATCCAGGTGGTCGTGCTGGGTGTGGTTGCGTTCGCCATCCTGATCCTCAAGCGCCGCGACCTGACCCTCTACGCCTTCGACCCCACGCATGCCCATGCCATCGGATTGTCACCCCGCCGGTTGGGGGCCCTGCTGTTGGGCCTGCTGGCTCTGACCTCGGTTGTCGCATTACAGACTGTCGGCGTGGTACTGGTGGTGGCGATGCTCATCATTCCGGGTGCCACTGCCTACCTGCTCACTGACAGGTTCTCCCGCATGCTGGTCATTGCCCCGGTCATTTCGGTACTGTGCTCCGTCACCGGCATTTACCTGAGCTATTACCTGGACACTGCATCGGGGGCCATGGTGGTGGTCACCCAGGGTGCCGTGTTCGCCGTCGTGTATTTGTTCAGTCCGCGGCAGGGACTGATAGGTACGCGGCTCGCCAAAGCCCGCCGCAGACGGGCCGTCGCGACCACCTGAACTTGACTCGCCCGCGGTCACCGGGCACGCTGGACCAATGAAGTCTTGAGAGCAGCCCCTTCTTTCCGGCTGCATCCCCAGTACCCATCGGCTTAGGCCTTAACTGCGGACTTGCGAGGATACCTCTTGACTAACCACCTTCATCTTTCATGCGTTTCCCACGGCTACGGGGACCGCAAACTCCTGGATTCAGTTGACCTTGTCATTGACCACGGCGAGCATGTGGCCATTGTCGGTGAGAACGGGGCAGGAAAATCGACGCTGCTGCGGCTGCTCGCGGGAGAGGAAACGCCCGACGACGGCACGGCCGGCTTGCTGGGTGACTCCGCCTACCGCGTGGGCTACCTCGCGCAAACGCATGGACTTCCGGAGTCGTTGACCGTCGGTGACGCCATCGATGAGTCGTTGTCTGCGTTGCGTTCCCTGGAGCAACGCGCTGGTGAGCTTGAACGCGATCTGGCAGACGCAGACCCGGCAACCTTGGAGCTCTACGGGAGCCTCCAGACGCAATACCAGCTCAGGGAAGGCTACGCTGCCGAATCCCGGGTGGAAGCAGCGTTGGACCGGCTGGGGCTGGGAGGCTTGGACCGCCGTCGAACGCTCGGCTCCCTGTCCGGGGGCGAGCAGGAGCGCGTGGCGCTTGCGTGCTTGCTTGCCGACCCTGCCGAAGCACTGCTGCTGGACGAGCCCACCAACCACTTGGACGCCAAGGGAACGGCTTGGCTGGAGTCGCGGTTGGCGGCGCATCGAGGGACAGTCGTGGTTGTTTCGCACGATCGCGTGCTCCTGCGCAAGGTTGCCGGTGTGGTGATCGAAGTCGACGCCGAGCGCCGTTCTGTTTCCCGCTACGGAAACGGTTACGACGGTTACTTGCGGGAGAAAGCCGCACAACGGGCCCGCTGGGTCCAGCAGTACGACGGGTGGATCACCGCGATGGCTGCCGAGCGGTTCCAAGCGGCCACGGTATCCGGAGGCATGGCCTACGGCCGTGTGCGCGATAATGACAAGTTTGCCATCGGCTTCAAGGCCGGGACGTGGGAACGTGCCGCGGCGAGCAAAGTCCGCAACGCCCAGGAACGGCTCCGGCGTCTGGAGGAGAACCCCGTGGAGCAGCCGCCCGTGCCGTTGAAGCTGGCGGTCTCCTTGGACGGTGGTTCCGTGGCCGGCGCATCTGTGGGCAGGCTGGTGCTGCCTGCCATTGAAGCCCGCAGCATTGCAGTGCCAGGACGGCTGGCATCCACGGACCTGCGAGTGGAATCCGGGGAGAAGGTGCTCATCACCGGTGCCAACGGTGCGGGGAAATCGACCCTGCTCTCTGTCTTGGCAGGGACCCTGGAACCTGCGGCGGGCACTGTGCAGCTCTCCGGCAGCGTGGGTTACCTGCGGCAGGAGCTGGACATTCCGCGGCACCCCCGGCTGAGGCTTTTGCCCGCCTTCGCAGCTGGCTTCAGCGGCAGTATCGACGAGCATGCGGAAGCGCTCCTCCGCCTCGGCCTGTTCAGGCCGGCTGAGTTCCATGTTCCCGTGGGCAGCTTGTCCGCGGGGCAGCAACGCCGCCTCGCCCTGGCCCGATTGCTCCTGGGCAGCCACAGCACTTTGCTCCTGGACGAGCCCACCAACCATTTGGCCCCCGTGCTGGTGGAACAGTTGGAGGATGCGCTCGCGGAGTTCTCAGGGACGGTGGTCATCGTGAGCCATGACCGAGCCTTGGGGGAGTGGTTCGACCGCTGCGCAGCCCGCGCGAAAACAGGCAATTGGGTCCGCTACGGCATGCAGGACGGCGAGTTGCTGTAGGTAGCTTGTTGCCTGCGTCACGGGTGCTCCGTCACATGGCGTAAGATAGACGGGTTGCGCGAACCTTCGGCGTTCTGCGGCCCACGTCACACAGAGGGATCCTCAAAGCGGAAAACCCCGAATATTGTGTGGCAAAGCCGCCCGTGTTCCGGCACTGGCGCAACCCCTACAGCAACCCCCGACCCACAAGGAACGGCTGTGCCGCAAAGTACCCCCACAGAAGTCCAGAACCCCACGGCCTCATCCACCGCCGTCGGATCCACCCTCAGCGCAGAGGGTTACCAGAAGACACTGAGCCGCCGCCACGTGACCATGATCGCCATGGGCGGTGCCATCGGCGTCGGCCTGTTCATGGGCGCCGGCGGCCGCTTGGCCTCCACCGGCCCGGCCCTCATTTTCTCGTACGCCATTGCGGGCGTCATCGCCTACCTGCTGATGCGCGCCCTCGGCGAACTCATCATGTACCGACAGACGTCAGGCTCGTTCGTGAGCTACGCCGGCGAGATGTTCGGCAAGAAGGGCGCCTACCTGTCCGGGTGGATGTACTTCATCAACTGGGCCATGACAGGCATTGCCGAGCTCATCGCCATCGGCCTCTATTTCCAGTTCTTCTTCCCGAACGTTCCAGTGGAACTGTCCGCCATCGCTGCGCTGGTGCTGCTGGTGGCCGTGAACCTGTTCAGCGTCAAGGCGTTCGGTGAGTTCGAATTCTGGGCATCCTGCTTGAAGGTCGCAGCCATTGTGATCTTCCTGGCCGTGGGCACGTTCATGGTGGTCACCAACGCCAAGGTGGGTGAGGGCAACGCATCCGTTGCCAACCTGTTCCACGACGACGGCGGCATGTTCCCCAAGGGTGCCCTCGTGATGATCCTCGTCCTGAACGCCGTGATCTTCGCTTACAACGCCATCGAGCTCGTCGGTATCACCGCTGGCGAGATGGAGAATCCGGAGCGTGAAGTTCCCAAGGCGATCCGCGCCGTCGTGCTCCGCATTGTGGTGTTCTACGTCGGTTCCGTGACCCTGCTGGCAATGCTTCTGCCGTCGGACCAGTACAAGGCCGGTACGTCTCCGTTCGTTACTGTTTTCGGCCAGATGGGCCTTGGTTGGATGGGCGACGTCATGAACATGATCGTCATCACCGCTGCGTTGTCTTCCTGCAATTCGGGTCTCTACTCGATCGGCCGAATTTTCCGCACCATGGCCAACAACGGTCACGCGCCGCAGTGGCTCACCAAGATGTCCACCCGCCATGTTCCCTACGCGGCAATCCTGGCGATTGGCGGCGTTTACCTCGTAGGCATCCTGCTGAACATCTGGCTCGGTGGTTCGCATGCGTTCGACCTCGCCCTGAACACCGCTTCCATTGGTGTGATCTTCACATGGGGTTCCATCTTCGCGAGCCAGATAGCCCTGCGTAAGAAGAAGGGCGCAGTGTCGTCCCTGCCCATGCCGGGTTCGCCGTGGACCAGCTGGCTCGGCCTGTTCGCGCTGCTGGCCATCACCGTTCTGATCGGCTTCGACACCATCACGAACAAGGAAACCGGGGAGGTCTTCCTTCTTGGCCTCTGGACGCTGGCGACCATACCGTTCTTCGCCCTGGTCCTCTGGCTCGGTTGGCAGAAGGTCAAGAACCGGGAGCCGAAGAGCGAGCTGTTCAGCTAGCGCTCCTGGCTTCAACGCTCGACGGCGGGTGCTCCCTTTTCGGGGGCGCCCGCCGTTCGCGTTGTGGGGCCTGCTTAGGAGTTTGGGGCGCAGTGCGGGTCTGGCAACGGGGGGATCGGTTGGGAGTGTCGGTGGCCGGGTCTAGGCTCGACATATGGAACACACCACCACTCTCACCCAGCACATCAACGCCAGCCCGGAGAAAGTCTGGGCCGTCATCTCGGACATTCCGGGATCAGCCGCCACGATCTCCGGGATCGACTCGATTCAGATGCTCAGCGAAGGCCCGTACGGCGAGGGCACGCGCTGGAAGGAAACCCGCACCATGATGGGCCGCCAGGAGACCGTGGAGATGTGGGTTTCCCAGACGGATCCGCCACGCAGCACCACCGTCAAAGCCCTTCAAGGCGGGGCCGACTACACCACTCGTTTCAACTTGGCAGAACGCGACGGCGGCACGGACCTCACGCTGACTTTCGGCGCTGACGTCGTGAAACCCACGCTCCTGAGCAAGATCACCATGGCATTGTTCGGCAAGATCGGGATGAGCATGACCCGCAAGGCCCTCAGCAAGGACCTCGCAGAAATTGCGGCAAAGGCGGAATCCCTCTGATGGCGGCAGCCAAGGTTGCTGCCCCCAGGATTCCGGTTGTCCGGTTGGAAGAACTGCGCGACGACGACGCCCCGGACTTCCAGCGTGGGGAACGGTATGACGGGATCAGGTTTAACCGGTCGTTGGCCGACGGCGCGGAATTGAGCGGCGCCGACTTCATCGAGTGTGAGTTCAATGCTGTGTCCTTCAATGAGGCACAGTTGCGGGGCGTAACCTTCCGCGAGTGCATCCTGGCTGAACCGTACGCCCCTGTCTTCACGGCAGCCCGCACGTCGTGGCAGGACGTTGAGATCAGGAACCCGAGATGGGGTTCGGCCGAACTTTATGAGGGCACGTGGCGCTCCGTGCGAATCGACGGCGGCAAACTGGATTACGTGAACCTGCGCGCGTCCAAGCTCATGGACGTACAGATCTCCGACTGCATCATCAATGAGTTGGACCTCGGAGGCTGCACCGGAACGCGCGTGGCGTTGAAGAACTGCACTATCGGCACCCTGGACGTCACGGGCGCAAAACTCAAGGACGTGGACCTTCGGAGTTCCGAGTTCCGCGGCATCAACGGATTGGCAGGCTTGGCCGGTGTGATTATCGATGATTACCAGCTGAGCCTTATGGCCCCGCTGCTCGCGGGACACCTGGGGATCCGGGTGATCTGACGCGATAGGGCTTCAGGGGAGGCTTCGTTGACGGAGGTGGCTTCATCTGCGGACTGGCCTGTTGACCGGCACACATGTCCGTGTAATCTTTATAGAACGAACGGTCGGTATATTATTCCGAGCCGATCCCTTTCACTTCGCGAAGGATGTTCTCATGGTCGAGGCTTTTCTTGTTGGCGGCGCACGTACGCCGGTCGGTCGCTACGGCGGGGCGCTCTCGTCCGTCCGCCCCGACGACCTCGCCGCTTTGGTGGTCCGCGAGGCCGTGGCGCGTGCCGGCGTCGATCCTGATTCCATTGACGAGGTCATCCTCGGCAACGCGAATGGCGCCGGTGAGGAAAACCGTAACGTGGCGCGCATGGCGACACTCCTGGCGGGTCTGCCACTCCACATCCCCGGCATCACCGTGAACAGGCTGTGTGCATCGGGCCTCAGCGCCATCATCATGGCCAGCCAGATGATCAAGGCCGGAGCGGCGGACATCGTGGTGGCCGGCGGCGTCGAGTCCATGAGCCGCGCGCCCTGGGTTCAGGAGAAGCCGGCTGCGGCCTTCGCCAAGCCCGGCCAGATCTTTGATACTTCCATCGGATGGCGCTTCGCCAACCCCCTGTTCACCAAGGGTGAGCTGTCCCGCGACGGCAAGATGACGTACTCAATGCCTGAAACGGCCGAGGAAGTGGGGCGGGTGGACAACATCTCCCGCGAAGATGCAGATGCCTTTGCCGTCCGCTCCCATGAACGCGCGCTGGCCGCAATCGCCGGCGGGCGTTTCAAGGAGGAGATCGTCCCGGTGACCGTGAAGACGCGCAAGGCCGAGACCGTCGTCGACACGGACGAAGGCCCCCGCGAGGGCACCACCATGGACGTGCTCGCAGGATTGCGGCCCGTAGTGCCGGGAGGTTCGGTGGTGACGGCCGGCAATTCGTCCAGCCTCAACGACGGCGCCTCGGCCATCATCGTCGCGTCTGAAGCCGCTATCAACAAGTTCGGCTTGACGCCTCGGGCCCGGATCATCGACGGCGCCTCCGCCGGTTGCGAGCCTGAAATCATGGGCATCGGCCCCGTCCCGGCCACCCAAAAGGTGCTCGCGAGGACAGGACTCAGCGTGGAGCAGCTCGGCGCGGTTGAACTCAACGAGGCGTTCGCGACGCAATCGCTGGCGACCATGCGCCGCCTTGGGTTGGACCAAGAGATAGTGAACAACGACGGCGGTGCCATCAGTCTGGGGCATCCGCTGGGTTCCAGCGGCTCGCGTATCGCGATTACGCTGTTGGGCCGCATGGAGCGCGAGCTCACCTCGAACAACGGACCGAAGCTCGGCTTGGCGACGATGTGCATCGGTGTGGGCCAGGGAACCGCGATGCTTGTGGAAGGCGTGTAATGCCACTGAACCCGGATAACTTCAGCACCCTCCTTATCGAGGAACGCGACGACCGAGTTACTGTCTTGCTGAATCGCCCTGAGGTTCGCAACGCCATCGACCAGAAAATGGTCGATGAACTGCACTTCGTCTGCGCCGAGCTGGAACGCAACCCCAAAATCCTGATCATCGCCGGTACTGACGGGGTGTTCGCATCGGGAGCTGACATCGGCCAACTGCGGGAGCGGCGCCGCGACGACGCCCTGCAAGGCATCAACTCGACAATCTTCGTGCGCATCGCCAAACTGCCGATGCCCGTCATCGCGGCGCTTGACGGCTATTGCCTCGGCGGCGGCGCTGAGCTCGCTTATGCAGCGGACTTCCGCATCGGAACCCCGAGCGTGCGGATCGGCAATCCGGAAACGGGCTTGGGAATCCTGGCGGCAGCCGGTGCTACGTGGAGGCTCAAGGAACTCATCGGGGAGCCTAAAGCCAAGGAGATCCTGCTGGCCGGCGCTGTCCTCAGGGCCGAGGAAGCCCTGCGGATCAACCTGATCACGGCGATCCACGAGGCTCCGGAACTTATGGATGCAGCACACAACTTGGCTGATCGGATCAGCCGCCAAGACCCCCTCGCTGTCCGGATCACCAAGTCCGTTTTCCACGCTCCGGCAGAAGCCCACCCGGTGATCGACACCCTTGCCCAAGGGATCCTTTTCGAATCACAGGCCAAGTTCGACCGCATGCAGGCGTTCCTGGACAAGAAGTCCGCCAAGAATACAGAAGCCCCGGCCCAGGACAGGACCCAACAATGACCAGCAACCCTGAAATTCCCCACGTCGTCGGAGTCCTCGGCGGCGGCCGCATGGGCGCGGGTATTGCCCATGCGTTCCTCACCAAGGGAGCAACGGTGATCGTCGTGGAGCGGGATCACGAGGCAGCCGCTGGTGCCCAGGGCAGGGTCGAGGAGGCCGTAACGAAATCAGCTGCCCGCGGGACGCTGACTGAAACGCCTGAGCAAGCCATGGGTCGCTTCAGTACGTCCACGGATTACGCTTCCTTTATCCACTGTGGCCTGGTTGTTGAGGCTGTTCCCGAGGATTACGAGCTCAAAGTCACTGCGCTGAAGGCTGTGGAGGAGCACCTCTCTGCCGACGCTTACTTGGCGTCGAACACGTCGTCTCTCTCCGTGACGGGACTGGCCAATGAACTGCGCCGGCCCGCCAACTTCGTGGGCCTGCACTTCTTCAACCCCGTGCCTGCGTCCACTCTCATCGAGGTGGTGCTGGCCAAGGAAACCTCGCCGGAACTCGCTGAAGCGGCGAAAAGCTGGACCGAGGCACTCGGCAAGACCGCCGTCGTCGTCAATGACGCTCCCGGCTTTGCGTCCTCACGGCTGGGCGTCGCTATTGCCTTGGAAGCGATGCGCATGGTGGAGGAAGGAGTGGCTTCGGCGGAGGACATCGACGCCGCCATGGTCCTGGGTTACAAGCACCCCACCGGTCCGTTGAAGACCACTGACATCGTGGGGCTGGATGTGCGGCTCGGCATCGCAGAGTACCTGCACTCCACACTTGGGGACCGTTTCGCTCCGCCGCAGATCCTTCGCGACAAGGTGGCACGCGGCGAACTGGGGCGAAAGACCGGCAAGGGATTCTTCGAGTGGAATGACTGACGCCGGCCCCGGTTAGGCTAATCGGGTGACTTCCATTGAACCCATCATCCTGACAGGCAAATTCGTGACGCTGGAACCTTTGCGGACTGATCATCACGATGGTTTGGTGGAGGCCGCCAAGGACGGCGCGCTCTGGAAGCTTTGGTACACCTCGGTCCCGACGCCGGAAGGCATGGCCGCCGAGATCGAACGTCGTCTGGACTTGCAGGTGAAGGGCTCCATGGTGCCGTTCGCCACACGCTTGAACAGCACCGGCAAGCTCATCGGGATGACCACGTACATGAACATCGACGCCGACACGCCACGCGTCGAGATCGGCTCCACCTGGAACGCGGCTTCCGCCCACGGAACCGGCACGAATCCGGATTCCAAGCTGCTGCTTCTTCGGCACGCATTCGAAGTGCTGCAATGCCCGGCCGTCGAGTTCCGCACGCACTGGCTCAACCACCAGTCCCGGGAAGCCATCGCCCGGCTCGGTGCCAAGCAGGATGGAGTCCTAAGGAACCACTCGCGCACCAAAGACGGCGTCCTCCGCGACACCGTGGTCTTTTCCATCCTCGAGCACGAATGGCCTGCCGTGCGCAATGGACTGGAGTACCGGCTGGCAAAGTACGGCGCGTGACTGACAAGGACATGGCAACGCTTCCGCCAAGCACGCCCCGAAAGCCCCGCTTCAGCCTTCGCACGGCAATTATCGCCCTCATCCTTGGATGCCTTTGGCTGCTTCTCTTCCACAACGCGCCTCCGCCGGAGGGGACAGTGGCCGGGCAAGGGACAGTGGTGGACCAGGAAATCAGCTCCAAGGGCCTGTGCGAGCCCATCGCCGATGTGGTGGTTGACGGCATTACCCACCGGACGCCGCCAGGTACCAGCGCCGAACCTTGTGCGTACGAGATCGGCGAATCCATCGACGTCACCTACCACCCCGATGACGTGGCAGGGACGCTGGAGATTCCCTTGGAAGGTTCGTCCAAGAACGCTGTGGCGATGCTGCCGTTGGTAGGTGTGATGCTGCTGATCGGCGGCCTCATCTCCTTGGTGGGAAACATCCTGTACCGTCGTCGTACCAAAGCCTGAGGGCAACCTGCAGCAAGGTCTTTTCCCCGTGCCCGCCCAGGCGTAATGTGACCAACACATTGCCCCGGTATGCGGCCGACTGGTGGGGCGGGCCGCGACTTCCGCGAAGAGCATTCAGCAGTGAACGGAACACCGGAGCCCCAAACAGCGCGAAGGGGAAAGTCATGGCAACTCATCAATCACGACGGCGGTACCCGGCTCTCGCGGGCGGCCTCGCCATAGCAGCACTCACCATGGGATTCGTTGCGGGCCCGGCAACGGCTGCCCCTCCGCCGCCCGTCGACTACGTGGCATTGGGTGATTCGTATACGGCGGGGACGGGGGCTGGCGGCGTGACCAGGCCTTCAGGTGTTGCCTGCTGGCAAAGCGAGGGCGGCTATGTCGATCTCGTTGACGACTCTCCCAAGGTCAGCCTGGTGGCGAACCTCGCATGCCACGGCGCGGTGCTCTCTTCCACCAGTCCGTTTTATGACTTCATGACGCCAACAGTTGCGGAACAGATCTTCAGCCCCGTGGGGCAACAAGCCCTTGCTGACGCCGAGCTGGTGAGCATCACCGCCGGGGCGGTGGACGCCGGCAGCTTGCTTGCCCTGCAGGCCTGCGCCTCACCCGATACTGTGACATGCGCTGCCACTGTTGCCGGAATCATTCAAAACCTGGGAACACTCGAAGCCGGACTGGAAGCCACGTACCAGGCCATTCAGGCTTCTGCGCCTGATGCTGTCATTGCAGTTTTGGGCTACCCGCGGCTGTTCGATCCTTCCCAAGGCGACATTGTGGTGAACGGCGTAACCGTAGTCCCCGTAGAAAACCAGATCCTGGTGAACCAGGCTATTGATGCACTCAACGCGACCATCGCGAAAGCCGTGGCTGAGAGTGGGACGAACGCGGTGTTCATCGATGTCACCAAACGGTTCACCGGGCATGCCGTGAACTCCGACAACCCATGGATTGTGCTGGACCTGACTCAGCCGCTTGCCGACGCCAACTTCCACCCGAACGATGAAGGACATCAGGCCTATGCTTCAGCACTGCTGTCCTCGGTGAAGCTGACCCAGCTCGCCAAACGTTGAAAGCAGGCGCCGAGGGGTCGCCTTCCGGCCACAGCAAACGCCTAAGCTGAAAGCCAACCCCTTCGGCGACCCCCATCGTGTGAGCCAAAATCACACCTTCTCCCAGCGGCTTTCCGCTTCGGCGCTCGCTTCCACCGCTGCGAGCACCTTTTGGACCTGCAGTGCGTCAGCGAATGACGGCTCGGGCCGGTGACCGTCAGCGATGGCGTTCACGAGGTCCACCACTTGGTGCGTGAATCCGTGTTCGTAGCCCAGGCCGTGTCCTGTGGGCCACCAGTTTCCGACGTAGGGGTGTGATGGTTCCGTCACGATGATCCGGCGGAAACCGGCGTCCTCCTCGGAGGCATCGTAGAAGGACAGCGAGTTCATGTCCTCGAAGTCGAAAGCCAACGAGCCGAGCGTGCCGTTGAGTTCCAGCCGCATGGCGTTCTTCCGTCCCAGGGCGAACCGCGACGCCTCGAACACACCTATGGGGCCGGCGTCGGATGTCTTTCCGCCCGCGGATGTCTTTGCCTGGAAACGGGCGGTGAAGATCGCCGCGTCGTCCACGGTGACGGGACCGCGCGGACCGTCTGTACCACCATGCCCACCGAGCCCTACGAACTCCCCGCCGATCGGCCGTTCCTTCACGAACGTCTCCATGAGGGCCGAAACCCCTGTGATGGTGGACCCGGTGATCCACTGGGCGGCGTCGATACTGTGGGCACCGATATCGCCCAAGGAACCAGAGCCGGACTTTGACTTGTCCAGGCGCCACGTCAGGGGAGCGTCCGCGTCGGTCAACCAGTCCTGGAGATACTGGGCGCGTACGTGCCGGAGTTGGCCCAACCGGCCGTCGTCCACCATCCGCTTTGCCAGGGCCAGCGCGGGAGTTCGCCGATACGTGAAACCGCACATCGAGTACACGCCCCGCTCAGCAGCCGAGGATGCGACAGCGGTCATCTTCTCGGCCTCAGCCACACTGTTGGCCAAGGGTTTCTCGCAGAGCACGTGTTTGCCCGCTTCCAAAGCGGCAATCGCAATCTCGGCGTGGGTGTTTCCGGGGGAACAGATATCGATCAGGTTGATGTCATCCCGTTCAATGAGGCGGCGCCAGTCCGTCTCCACGGAATCCCAGCCGAACTTGTCCGCGGCTGTCTGAACACCGGCGGCACTCCTGCCAGCCAGCGCCGTCAGTTCGGGCGCAAGTGGGAGATCGAAGAAGCGGGGCGCGGTTCGCCACGCATGCGAGTGGGCCGCACCCATGAAGGAGTAGCCCACCATGCCCACCCGCAGCTTCCGCGTCACAGCCGAACGCCTTCCCCCGCGAGCGCACTGCCTCCCGCGAGCGCACTGCGAACCGAGGTCCATGACTTCAAGACCTCCAACACAGCGGGGTCCCGCTCAGCAAGGAGGGCCTGTTGGTACGAGTCCTCAAGCAGCGCATCCACCGAAATTCGGGCCCCGGACGAGGCACTCAGGATGGCCGCCTCCACCATGGCCAGGCTCATGATGTTCCGGTGCACCTCGCCCATTGGGGTGCTTCCCGTGCGGACTGCAGAGACGAAGTCCCGAAGGGAACCGGCGATCTCCTGGCCGGGGTCCTCCGAACCAGCACCGGCACCACTGGAAACAGAGGAAACCGGTTCGTTGTCCCCATCCCACAAGACTGTGCCGTGCTCGCCGCTGATACGCCATGAGGCGTTCCACGAGGTTTCCTGGCCGGGGCTGCACCAGCTTCCGTTGAACACGAAGCGCTCCCCGCCGGTCATTTCGAAGACGGCCGTGGCCCCGGCATCCCCGCGGTACCAACTCCACGAGGGGTTGTACTCCTCGCAGAAAACAGAGACGGGATCGGCGTCGAGCAGGAACCGGGCCATGTCGAATTGATGAATCGCCATGTCCAGCAACAGTGGGTGGTCCATGGCATCGCGGAAGCCGCCAAAGTGCGGCGCCTTGAAGAACTCGGCAGAAACAATGCCAACGGCGCCCAAGGACCCGGACAGCCGCTTGGCGTCAAACAGTTGCCGGTTATATCGCCGGGACTGGCTGACCATGAACAGCTGGCCGTGAAGCTCAGCGGCTGCCGCGAGGGAAAGCCCCTGCGCCACCGTAGAGGCCACGGGCTTTTCGCCAAGGACCGGCAGGCCCGCAGCGAGGGCCTCGGTAGTGACCGGATGATGCGCTGCTGGAACGGTGACGTTGATGACCGCTTGGGCTCCGACGTCGGACGCCAGCGCCGTTGTCCCGGCACCGACCGGGAGGTCGGGCCGCCCCAGTGAGGCTGCCGCTGCAGAAGCCGTGGCAAGTTCCAGATCCACGATGCCCACAAGCTCTACCAACGGTGAGGATTCGACGGCCCGAAGCCACGCACGGCCCATCCCCCCGGCGCCGACCACTACGACGCGCAGGGGAGTGCCGTCGTCGGGGATCGTGGCGAAAGGCGTGTTCACGCGTTTGCTCCTTGGTAGGTCTTGCCGTTGAAGAAGTCGTCGGTTTCATACCTGAGCAGCTCCGGGACGGCGCGTTCGGGACGGTCGGTGACGGCCCATTCCACGGCGTTGGCGATGACGCGCCGGATGTCTTTGTGGTGATAGACCGGGTAGTCCTGGTCGCCTGGGCTGAAGAAGAAGATCTTGCCGTGCCCGCGGCGGAACGTGCAGCCGGATCGGAACACTTCGCCGCCGCTGAATGAGCTGATGAACACGAGTTCCTCGGGCGTGGGGATGTCGAAGAATTCGCCGTACATTTCCTGCTCCGGGATCACGATCGGGTGCGGCACGCCCTTGGCGATGGGGTGGGTCGGGTCCACGGTCCAGACGAGTTCGCGGTCGTGTTCCGAACGCCAGCGCAACGTGCAGGTGGTGCCCATGAGCTTGGTGAAGATCTTGGACCAATGCCCGGAATGCAGCACGATCAGCCCCATGCCGGCCAGCACGTGCCGGTGGACGCGTTCCACGATTTCGTCGTCAACATCCGCATGTGACATGTGGCCCCACCACGTGAGGACGTCGGTGTTGGCGAGGACTTCCTCGGTGAGGCCGTGCTCGGGTTCGTCCAGGGTGGCGGTCCGGACCTCGACGGCGGAACCCAGGTTCTCCTCGATGCCCGCCTTGACGGCGCCGTGCATTCCTTCCGGGTAGAGGCGGGCCACCAGTTCGTCGCGCTTCTCGTGCCGGTTTTCGCTCCAGACGGTGACTCGGATGGGCTTGCTTGTTTCGGGCATGATTCTTTCCTTCTGATGAGTGACGGTCTACTTGACCGCGCCGCCGGTAGTACCTGCGGCGATGTATTTTTGGGCGGCGACCAACAAGACGATGGCCGGGATGGAGGCGAGTACCGCCGTCGCCATCACTGAACTCCAGTCGTTCACATAGGCGCCGATGTACTGGAAAATGCCCAGGGTGACGGGACGGACGGCTTCGGTTGTAGTCAGGGTGAGGGCAAACAGGAAGTCGCTCCACGCGAACAGGAAGGTGAAGAGCCCGGCGGTGATCAAGGAGTTCCGGCTCAGCGGAATCACGATCGACCAGAACGCCCTGATGTGGCCCGCCCCGTCCACCCGTGCTGCCTCGATCACGGACGCGGGCATGCCGTTCATGAAGGCGCGGATGATAAGGATGGCGAACGGGATACCGTGCGCCGAGTCCGCGAGGATCAGGCCGGGGATGGAGTTGAGCAGGCCGAGATCGTTGTAGGCGGTGTAGAGGGCGTTGGCCACTACGATGCCCGGGATCATTTGGCTGATGAGGATGGCAAAAAGGACCACGCCGGCTCCGCGTACTTTGAAGTAGGCCAGCGCGTAGGCCGCAGGCGCTGCTATTGCCAGGCTCAACAGGACGCTGCCGAGGGAGATGACAAGGCTGGTGCCGAGGTTCCCGGCTTGCTCGTTGATGGCTGTGGCGTAGCCGGTGAAGTCCGGTTTCAAGGGCAGCCAGGAGGTTTCCAGCGTGGTGCCGTTGGGCTGCAGGGAGGCGTTGACCATCCAGTACACCGGGAACAGCATGATGGCCAGGAAGAAGACGGCCAACGCGGTGTAGCCCCAGTTCCTTCTTGCCGGAGGCATTATCCGTGCAGGTTGGCGGACGGACTTTTTCAGTACGGTTGTCATGGTGTCCTCACTCGTCCACTGCGCGTCGGCTGGCCCGCAGGTACAGGACCGCGAACACCAGGGAGATGATCACCAGCACGTTGCCCAGGGCCGCGCCTTCGCCGAACTTGAATTCGTGGAAGGAAAGGTCATAGGACTGGGTAGCGATGGTTTGGGTGGAGTTTGCCGGGCCGCCGTTGGTCAGGCCCAGGATGATATCCAATACCTTCAGGGTGTAGACGACGCCCAGCACCAGCACCACGCTCACCACCGGCCGGAGCATCGGCCACGTGATGTGCCGGAACGCTTTCCAGCCAGTGGCGCCATCGAGGGAACCGGCCTCATAGAGTTCGTCCGGGATTTCCTGGAGACCGCCGTAGAGAATGGTCAGGTTGAACGGAATGCCGATCCAGATGTTCACGCCAATTACGGCGATGAGCGCCAGCGAAGTACTGGTCAGCCATGGAACGCCGGTGTCAATGATGCCGAGGTCTCCCAGAAAACGGTTCAACGCTCCGCTGTCCTTGTCCAGGATCCAGCGCCAAACGGCGCTGGAGACGATCAGGGGCAGGAGCCAAGGCAACAGCAACAATGAGCGGAGGATGCCGTTGAGCGGGAATTTGCGCTGGAAGAAGATCGCCAAGGCAAGTCCGATGACGAACTGCCCCACGATGGAGCCAAGCGTGAAGAGCACGGTGTTCAACAGCGAGGTGGAAAACAACGACGACGTCAGTACAGTTGCGTAGTTCGCCACGCCCACCCAGGGGGCTTCTCCAGTGAAGAAGGTGGCGGTGGTGTACTCCTGGAAACTCATGACGATGTTCTTGACCACGGGATAGCCAAAGAACAGGGCCATGTAGACCACAGCGGGAACGAGGAAGAGCCACTGGAAGATGCGCTCGCGGCGTTGGCGGGTACGGCGCCGTGGCCGTGGAGGCTTGTTTCCTCCGTGGTTCGCGGAGCTGCGCTTCCGGGACGTTTTACCCGTGGCAGGCGCCGCCGTTTGCGATAGATCTGTTGTCAATGACATGGGCTTGCTGCTTACTGGCCTTGTGCTTGCTTGAGGGCATCGGCCGGGGAAGCGTTGCCGGTCAGCGATGTCTGGATGGCGGTGTAGATTTTGGTGGCTTGGGCCGGCCATTCCTCGCCGAGTTGGCCGGTGCGGGCACGTGCGGTCTTGATCAGTTCCGTGAAGGTGGCGAGTTTGGGGTTTTCCGTGGCGAACTGGTCCGCGAGCGTGGTCTTGGAAGGGATGGTGTTGCGGGCTTTCGCCATGGCCAACTGGTTCTCGTCGCTGTTGAGGCACGAGACCACCTCAGCGGCCTTGGCCTGACGCGCCTTGTTGCCGGTCTGGGGGACAGTCCACACTTCGCCACCCAAGGGAGCAACGGACGTCTGGCCGGCTTCACGGACCGGAATCTTCACAACGCCGTACTGGAGAGCGGGTTGCTTATCCAGGGCCGGGATCTGCCAGGGACCGTTGACCATCATGGCTGCCTTGCCGGCCATGAACTGGTCCTTCACGTCCGCCTGGGTCCAGTTCAGGGCGGAGGACGATACTGAGCCACTCTTGACCAGGTCGGTCCAGAGCTGCAGGGCCTGCTCGGTCTCCGGGGTGTCGATCTTCTTCTCATCTCCGCCGTTGGACCACATGACCGGGAGGAACTGCCACGTGCCCTCGTACGTGGGGTTCGCGTTGAAGGCCAGCCCATACTGGTCGCCGGCCGTGAGCTTGGCGGCTGCTGCCTTCAGCTCATCCCACGTCGTGGGCGGAGTAACGCCGGCCGCCGAAAGGATGTCCTTGTTGTAGAAGAGAGCAATCGTGTTGACCGTCGGAGCCAGGCCGTAGACCTTGTCCTTATAGGTGCCTGCGCTGAGGACGCCCTGGGCAAAATTGTCCGTGCTGATCTTGAAGTCAGCCAGGGGAGCCAGCGCCCCCGTCGCGGCAATCTGCTGCAGGTCCGGGTTGTCCAGCATGAGCACATCCGGCAGCGTCTTGGAGGAGGACTGCTGCAGCACCTTGGAGATGAGGGATTTGCCGGGGACAGTTTCCCGCTTGATGGTGACGCCTGCCTCGGTCCCGCATCGCGTCAGGGCGTCGCCGATGAAGGACTTGTCCGGCTCGTTATTGTAGTAGTCCATCACCGAGATTTCGGTGACCGCCTCCGACTGGGATGCCGCCGTGGATGTTCCGCAGCCTGAGAGGGCAAGCGGCAAGCCGACGGCTGCGGCTAGGGCGAGGGCGAGAGGGCGGGCTGTCCTTTGTGCTGACTTCATTGTCTGTTCCTTTTGTTCTGGAGTTGGTTATCGATGCGTATCGACGATGCGTATCGATAAATTCGGAAACGGATGTCGTGCAGAGTGCTGTGAAAAGGGGTTTAGCTGCCGTGGGGTGGACGGAGCGTGCTGGCACGGTGCGTAATGACCGTTGGAACCAATTCCAAGGATTCGGTTGGTCCCTGGCTATCGGATTCGAGGAGATCGCAAATAATCTTCACCGCACGGCGGGAGACTTCTGCGGGACGGAGATCGATGGTGGAAAGCGGAACGGGCTGAAGCTCAGCCAAGGTGGGGGAGGCACTGCCAATCACGGAGACGTCCTTGCCGGGAGTGAGGCCTCGGCTGGTCAGTGCGCGTCGAAGAACGTCCTGGACGGTGCCGTCGGGGGCAATAAACGCAGGGACTCCGGTGGTCTGCGCCAAAGCCTTGTCTACCGAATCGGCGATAACCTCACGGTCGCTGCCGCCTGGCAAGTGCAGCACTTTCACGCCCAAGGATTTTGCGGCCTTGTTGGTGCCGGAGATGAAGCGATCAACGTAGTTGACATGCCGGTCCACCACTTCCGGCTGCCAACCGATGACGGAAATAACCGTGTGCCCGGCAGCAGCGAGGTCCTGCACGCATTGCTCTCCGGCCATCTCAAAGTCCGCATCAATGCAGACCAGGCCAGAGGGGTCGTGCGGAATGCCGATCAGCACCACAGGAACGTGGAGGCTCCGCACCACCGGGAGTCGCTCGTCGTCGCCTTCCACCTGCATCAGGATCAGCCCATCGCAGATCTGCTGGCCCACCACTCGCTGCAGGCCCGGCGCGCCCTCGTCTTCGGTGACCAGCAGGATGTCGTGGTCGTAGAGTCGGGCGGTGTTGGCGATCACCGAGACGAATTCCATGATCGATGCCATGTGCAATTCGGGGATGAAGGGGATGACCAGCCCGATGACTCGGGTTTTGCGGCTTGCCAACGCACGGGCTCCGGCGTTGGGCTGATACGTCAACTGCTGGATGGCGTCTTCGACCTTTTTCCGGGTCTTCTCGGAGATGGGGCGCTTCCCGCTGAGGACATAGGAGACTGTGCTTTGCGCGACTCCGGCGGCTTGGGCAACGTCCTTGCTGGTGGGCACCACCAGGCCTCCTTCTGCTCGCTTCTGAACGGTCTGATGATAGGCCTCAGCCCATCATCGATACGTATCGTCGATGCGTATCGAGAAGAAGTATGACATGAGTCACTTCCGCTGCGCAAGACCCTGTATCTTTCGATCGTCCTTGGGTTTCCCGCCGAATCCCCTTCCTCGGAGTCGCCGGTGTGCTTAGCTAACTCCTATGGATGGGACAGATTCAGCGGGTTCGCACCTTCGCGCCAACTGGGACGGCGCCGTTAATGCGTGGCGGATCGCCGGTGACGTATTTCGGATGGGCCGCCACGAATGGGTCACCGAGGCCGGGTGGCAGCAAATGTACGACGACGGCATCCGCACCATTATCGACCTGCGCGCCGCGGGGGAGCGGCGGCAACGCGACACCGATCCGGAGGTTCCGGACGACGTAAAGGCGCGGATCGACGTCGTACATTGCCCGACAGAAGACCCCAACCACGGTGAGTTTGATGAGCTTTTTGGTCCCTATCTCAAGGACCCGGCGCAGTACGGCGACTACGTGAGGCTGTTCGGGGACAAGATTGCGGCGGTTTTCAAAGCGATCGCGGCATCTCCCGGCAAGGTGGTGGTTCATTGCTCGGCGGGGAGGGATCGCAGCGGTGTGATCGCTTTGATGCTGCAGCGGATGGCCGGTGCCAGTGACGAGGAAATCGTGCACGGCTACGAGCTGGCCGCCCGCGGAATCAACGAGCGCCACCGCACGCATGGAGCTCCCCACGCGCACGATCCTTACCTGTCGGACGAGGATCTTGAAGCTATGTTGCTGCGACGCCGGGCCAGTTTGAGGGAGTTCCTGGACGCGCTGGATGTCGTGTCCTTCCTGGTCGCGAACGGGGTCTCGGAAAGCGAGGTTGTGGCGGTTCGCGCAAAGCTCGCTTCCGAACCCGCCCGCGCTGCTAACATGCAGGATTGATCACACTTCCCGAACGGAACGGACGAGCCATGACTGCCGGTGCCCGCGTCACCATTGTGACCCGAACCAAGAACCGCCCGATTTTCCTGGCACGCGCCCTGGACGACATCTTCAGTCAGACCTTCCAGGATTTCGAAGTGGTGATTGTGAACGACGGCGGCAACCCGGCCGACGTCGACCGACTCACCTCCCAGCGGGCGGACTCCGAGCGGAGCCGCATCACCACCCTGCACCATGCTGAATCCGTAGGCATGGAGGCGGCCTCCAATGCTGGAATCAAGGCCGGAGCCGGCGAGTTCATCGTGATCCACGATGACGACGACTTCTGGGCGCCAACCTTCCTGGAGAGCGCGGTCGACTACTTGGAGGACCCTGCGCATTCAGCCGAAAGCGGCGTGATGGTCCGCACAGAGATTGTCATCGAGGAAGTTACGGAGGGCAGGATCGAGCCCGTCCGTCGTGAGATCTTTTGGGCCGACATGCGGCAGATAACCCTGGCCGACATGCTCAAGATCAACCGGGCCGTGCCCATTTCTTTCCTGTACCGCCGGAGCCTGCACGACGCCATCGGCTACTTTGACGAAAACCTGCCTGTGGTGGGCGACTGGGAGTTCCACCTGCGTGTCCTCAGCCACTCCCCTGTAGGTTTCCTGGACGGCGAGCCCTTGGCGTTCTGGTCGCAGCGCCCGGATTCCCAAGGACATGACGGCAACAGCATCTTCGCCCAGGCCTCGGAACACGCCGAATATGACGCCCTGGTTCGCGACAGCCACCTCCGCGATGACCTGGCCAAGGGTGGCTTGGGCGGGCTGCTCTACCTGACCCGCGTTCTTGCCGAGCAGGAGGAGCTCATTCGGGCCCAGCAGCGGCGTCTTGATGAATCAGCCGCCAAGCTGGACCACGTGCTCGAAAGGCTGGATGCTCTTAACGAGACGCTCATTGTGCGTACCAGCGTGGGGGAGTTCTTGAAGAAGCCGATGAAACTTGCGCGTAAGCTGGGCGGCCGCGCCTAACGCTCTCTCACGGTTGGCCGCTGTGGGCCGCACGCTCGCTCGCTCACGCCTGAAAAATTCTGCTGTACTCCGCCGGGCATTCATGTACCCTGTATATATTACCGAACGGCCGGTCAGTAATCCTTGGATTTCAGCAGTAGCCCTGACCGAGCCGATTCCACGTGCCTTGGAAGGACCCGTCGACGATGACCACAACCGCAGTCGCCCCGGAAACCACAGCCGTCGCAACCGTGCCCAGTTACGTTCAGGACGCCTGGTGGACGCCGGCGCCCGACGCCAAAACCGTTCCCGTCAGGGATGCCAGCACCGGAGAAGTCCTGGCCAACGTCAGCACCGACGGCCTGGACCTTGCCGCCGTCGTAAATCACGGACGCACCACAGGCCAAACGGAACTCGGCAAGCTGACCTTCCACCAGCGTGCGCTCAAGCTCAAAGAGCTGGCGATGTACCTCAACGGGCGCCGCGAAGAGTTGTATGCATCGTCATCGCAGTCGGGTGCCACCAAGATCGACAACATGATCGACATCGATGGCGGCATCGGCGTGCTTTTCACTTTCGGCTCCAAGGGCCGCCGCGAACTGCCTAATTCGCAGGTGGTGGTGGACGGGCCCATGGAGGTCCTGTCCAAGGACGGATCGTTCATCGGTGAGCATATCTACACCCGTATTCCCGGCGTGGCCGTGCAGATCAACGCGTTCAACTTCCCGGTGTGGGGCATGCTCGAGAAGTTTGCTCCCGCGTTCCTCGCCGGGGTTCCCACCATCGTCAAGCCGGCCACGCCCACAGGGTATGTCGCGGCCGCCGCGGTGAAGGCCATTGTGGAATCCGGCATCCTCCCGGCAGGTTCCCTGCAGCTGATTTCCGGCTCGGCCCGGACGCTCTTGGATGAGCTCGACTACCGGGACCTCGTCGCCTTCACGGGCTCGGCGTCCACAGCCAACTCGCTGAAGTCGCACTCGAATGTCGTCCAGGGCGGCGTTCGCTTCACCTCTGAAACGGACTCCCTGAACGCCGCGATCCTGGGGCCGGACGCAGTGCCCGGCACCCCGGAGTTCGACGCCTTCGTCAAGGCCGTAGTCACCGAGATGACGGTCAAGGCCGGCCAGAAGTGTACCGCCATTCGGCGAGTTATCGTCCCGCGCGAGCTGACCGCGGAGGTCGCTGCCGCCGTCGGAGCCCGCATCAATGAGCGCGTGGTCCTCGGCGACCCGCGCGCAGAGGGCGTCACCATGGGCGCGCTGGCGTCGCTGGAACAGCTGGCCGATGTCCGGGCTGCTGTTCAGTCAATGCTCGACGCCGGTGGTGAGCTTGCGTACGGATCTCTCGATTCGCCGTCGGTCACCTCCGTTGGCGGCACTGTGGGCGTGGTGGAAGACGGCGCGTTTATGTCGCCGGTGCTGCTGAGCTGGGCAGACGCCGAGGCCGAAGAGGTCCACTCCCTTGAAGCTTTCGGGCCAGTCTCCTCCGTGATCGGCTACTCGGACCTTGCAGACGCTGTTCGCCTTGCTGCCCGCGGCTCGGGCTCCTTGGTTGCCTCCGTATGCACTAACGATCCCGCCGTCGCCCGCGAGTTGGTCACTGGAATCGCTGCCCACCATGGCCGCGTCCACATGCTCAACCGCGAAGATGCACGCTCGTCTACCGGTCACGGCTCACCGGTTCCGCACCTGGTCCATGGTGGGCCGGGTCGTGCAGGTGGTGGCGAGGAACTGGGCGGCATTCGTTCTGTGCTGCACCACATGCAGCGGACCGCCATCCAGGGTTCTCCAAACATGCTTACCGCCGTTACAGGGCAGTGGCACACCGGCGCCGACCGCAACTTCACGGTGGAAACTGAAGGTGTGCACCCGTTCCGGAAGTCGCTGGGAACGCTTCGGATCGGCGACGCTGTCCGCTCCGATCTTCGCCAGGTCACCCTGGATGACATTACGGCCTTCGCCAACTCCACGGGTGACACCTTCTACGCGCACACCAACCAGGAAGCGGCCGAAGCCAACCCGTTCTTCCCGGGTATCGTGGCCCACGGGTACCTGCTCCTGAGTTGGGCTGCCGGCCTGTTTGTGGAACCCGCGCCGGGTCCTGTCCTGGCCAACTACGGGCTGGAGAACCTGCGCTTCATCACGCCAGTTGCGGCTGGCGACTCCATCCGCGTGACGCTGACGGCCAAGAAGATCACACCCCGCGAAACGGACGAGTACGGCGAGGTTGCCTGGGATGCCGCCCTGACCAACCAGAACGATGAGATCGTGGCTACGTACGATGTCCTGACCCTCGTGGAAAAGTAAGCCCAACTGAGTCGCAGATAAGCGCGTTCTGACCGTTCAAAACGCGCTTATCTGCGACTTACATGGCTTTGGCAGGTGCTGCCAGTCGGTTAGTTCGGACTCCCACGAAGCCCTGCCAGTGCTGGGTGGCCCTCCAGCGCGAATCGTCCATGGATAGCGGCGAGAACCATGACGCAGACCGAGGGAATATCCGGTCCATGCAGTCTGAGGGTTTCTGTGTCCGAAAATTCGAGGGCAATGGTCCGTGCAGCCGGTTCCGGATGGCAGGCGCTGACACCACTGAGATAAAAGCTCAACCACCCTTGCGTCGTGCGGCACATTATCCGTTGACTTGTAACAAGCGTTCGTGTGAATTGGTGCTCCCTCCACATCGGCCTCGAGGCGGCAATGGCCGCTTTCCGTGCCATTGCATTGCCGACTGCATTACCGACAGCGTTGCCAACGACGAACGAGGCCCGGCCCACGGCAAGCGCGGAAGTATGTCGATATTGCGCATCGGTTCCGTAGAAGCGGGAATACTCCATTTGCGTGTCGAGGTAGAGGGATTCGTCTGCGTTGAGGACGATTTCCCAGGTGCCGACGGCTGTTGGTATCCCTCCGTTCGCCATAAAGGCAAGCAGATCCGCACCTCGATTCCATCCCTCACTGAAGATACGCTGTGTTTCCAGCGCTCGCTTTTCGGGCTTCGTGAACCAGCCACAGTGTCGGCGAACCATCCCCAAAGCTCGAAAGACTTTAACAATGCTCCAGACTACAAACATGAGGCAGAGGGCTAGCAAGACCAGAATAACCAAGCTTGCCCAAATCGGCTGGTCTCCTTTGATGGACGCACCAAATAAGGCAAGTCCGATGTACGACCCGCACAGTGCCCATAGGGGCCAGAAGAAGCCCAGAATTCTGCCCAGCCTGCTCACTGGTGTCCCCTTCCCTGAATTGTGGCGCACATGTTTAGTGATGCGGCTACCGCTTACGTGATGCGGAGAACCCAGGTTCGGTTTCGGGCACTTCGAGCCTTAGGGGCCAGCTGTCGAGCCATGGTGTTTGGTGAGAGAAGGTTGGGGGTTTGGGGGTCTTTGGTGAGAGACGGTTGGGCCGGGAGGGGTCTTTGGTGAGAGAGCGTTAGGCTGCGGTGTGGAGGCCGTCGAAGGCCATGGTGATCACGTCGTCCGCGAGTTTTTCCGGGGACAGCGAGCCGCCGGGCTTGTACCACTCCACGATCGAGTTGATCGTGCCGAACAGCAAACGCGTGACGGTGCGGGGATCGATGTCCTGGCGCAGGGAGCCGTCCTCGCGTGCGGCCGATATGAGGGCTGCCACCTTGTGGTCGAAAGCGCGGCGGCGTTCCAGGGCGTCGCGCTCGATCTCGGTATTGCCCCGCAGGCGAAGCAGCAGCGTCACGAACGGCAGCCTGTCCACCAGCACGGCAATCGTCTGCCGCAGGACGAACTCAAGCCGCTCATCAGCAGGCCCGGTCAAAGCAGCGGGCTGGTCGAGGATGGCTTCCAGTCCGCCCAAGGCGTGGTCCAGGGCGAGCTTCAGGAGGTCGCCCTTGGACGGCACATGGTGGTAAATGGCTGACTTCGAGATCCCGAGGTTTTCGGCCAGGATGCCCATGGACGTTGCGTCGTAGCCGTGGCGGTTGAAGACGTCGACGGCGATGCGGAGCACCGACTGCTGGTCGTAACCGGGCCGTCCGCGCTTGGTGCTTGTCTCAGTAGGCATGGTGGCATTTTCTCACGATCTGTAGGCGGGCCTCCGTTCAGCGACGCCGCATGTCAGCCCTTGGGGCGCATGTCGTAGATGCGGCGGAGCTTACCGTTGGAACGCTCGAGCGAACCGGGCTCTACGACGTCAACCACGCAAGAGGACCCGACGTGAATCTTGATCTGCTCGCGCAAGGTGCGTGCCGCCGTCGTACCTGCCTCCGCCGGTACCGTTTCCCGCCGCTCGATGCGGACGGTCAACTCATCCATGCGCTTGCCCTCGGGGCGGGTGATTTCCAGCTGGAAGTGCGGGCTGAGTTCGGGGATGCGCAGGGCAATTTCCTCGATCTGGGACGGGAAGAGGTTTACGCCCCGGAGGATGATCATGTCATCGCTGCGGCCGGTGATGCGACCCATGCGGCGGTGCGCCGGGCGCGCTGTGCCGGGGAGCAGGCGCGTGAGGTCCTTGGTGCGGTAGCGGATGATCGGCAGCGCTTCCTTGGTCAGGGACGTAAAGACGAGTTCGCCGGGTTCGCCGTCGCCGAGCACCGTTGAGTGGTCGAACGGGTCGATGATTTCGGGGCGGAAGTGGTCTTCCCAGATGTGGCAGCCGTCCTGCGTCTCGACGGCTTCGCCTGCGACGCCCGGCCCCATGACTTCGGAGAGTCCGTAAATGTCCGACGCCTTGATGTTCATGGTGGTTTCGAGTTCGTGGCGCATCTCTTCGGTCCACGGTTCGGCGCCGAGTACCGCGTATTTGAGCGAGGTGGACGTGGGGTCGATGCCCATGTGCGCCATGGCGTCCGCGATGGTCAGCAGGTACGTGGGCGTGCAGAGGATCGCGTCCGGCTGGAAGTCCTGGATGAGCTGGATCTGGCGTTCGGTTTGGCCGCCGGACATCGGGATGACGGTGCAGCCAAGCGCCTCGGCGCCTGCATGGGCGCCCAGGCCGCCGGTGAACAGGCCATAGCCGTAGGCGTTGTGGACCTTCATGCCCGGGCGGATGCCGGAAGCGCGCAATGAGCGCGCAACAAGGGTGCCCCAATTGGCGAGGTCGTTCTTGGTGTAGCCGACGACGGTCGGGCGGCCGGTGGTGCCGGAGCTCGCATGGATGCGGGCTACCTCGTTCTGGGGGACGGCGAACATGCCGAACGGGTACTCCAGGCGCAGGTCTTCCTTGGTGGTGAAGGGGAACTTGCCAAGGTCGGCGAGTTCGCGCAGGTCCGTGGGGTGTACGCCGGCCTCGTCGAACTTGCGTTTGTAAAGCGGCACGCGGTCGTAGGCGTACGCCACCGTGTGCTGGAGGCGGGTGAGCTGCAGGGCTTCGAGCTCGTCGCGGGACATGGTCTCTTCGCGGTCCAGCACGGGCGCCTCGGATGCGGCGGGCGCGGCGACGGTGTTCTGTGTCATTGTGACTTCCTACTTCTTGGAGATGGTGCGGCTGCGGCCACGGAACTCTGCAATGAGTTCGCCTGGTGCGTCCGGGGAAGGAGTTGCTGAGGCGTCGGCCGCGTAGATCTGGATGTCATAAAGGCCGCTGCGGCCAGTGCTGGCGCGGCGGTTCGCGACGGCGGTGATCACCTGGCCTTGATAGGCCGGCTTGATGAAATTGATGTCGACGCCGGACGCCACCGTGATGTTGGCAGCTTGCTTGGGCGTCGGGTTGGCCGGGTTGCAGGCCAGGGCAAAGGCTGTGTCTGCGAAGGCGAAGATCATTCCGCCGTGGGCCATGCCGAAACCGTTGAGCATCTCTTGCCGGAGGTTCATGCGGATGGTGGCGTGGCCGTCGTCGAGCTTGAGGACCTCGATGCCCATCCATTCGGACGCGTAGTCGTTGGTCAGGATGTGGTGCGTTGCACCGGAGAGGGTTGTTTCAACCATGCGTCATTGCCTCCAGCTTTATTTACCGAATGTTCATTAGGTAATCCCAGATCGAGCCAACTGTCAAGACCGGACAAGCATCCGGGCACGGATCCGGGCATGGATCCGGGCATGGATCGAGGCACGGATTGACGGAGACGCGATAGCCTCAAAGGCATGCCGGAAATTGTGCTCCCGATCCTCACCGAACGACTCATCCTGCGGCGTTTCGAAGCCGAGGACCTGGAGCGTTTCCACGGGTACCAATCGCTTCCCGAAACGGCCCGCTTCCTGCTGCGGCCCGAACTCAGCAAGACCAAGTCCATGGAAGTCCTGGGGCGCTATGCGAACTTCGAGTTCAAGCAGGAGGGGGACTGGGTGTGCTTGGCGATCGAACGGCAGGACAAGCCCGGGCTCATGGGCGAAGTGGTGCTCAAATGGCTGGAAGGCCCGGGCCAGGCGGAAATCGGCTGGATCCTCCATCCCGATGGCCGGGGGCAAGGCATCGCGACCGAGGCAGCGGAAGCCGTCCTGGATCTGGCCTTCGGGCTCCTTGCGTTCCATCGGGTTGACGCGAAGCTCGATTCCCTCAACACAGGCTCAGCGGGAATCTGCCGTCGCATCGGCATGCGCCTTGAAGCATCCTTGGTGGACATCTGGCATTACAAAGGGCAATGGGCAACAGAGGACATCTACGCGATTCTCGACTCCGAATGGCGGGAACGCCGGGCAGCCAACACCCCGGGCCACCGCCCCGACTAGAGGCGCGGCACCAGACCAGGCCGTCCGCCGTCGGGCATTCAGTCCGTAACCGGCCACGCCTTGTGGTGCCTCAACTGCTCCGTGAGCTGCGCCTCCGGCAACGGCCGGCTGAAGTAGTACCCCTGCCCGCTGGTGCAACCGATGCTGAGCAAGTACTCGGCCTGTTCTTCGGTCTCGATGCCCTCCCACACAGCGCCCAGGCCGCAGGCCCGGATGAGCTGCAGCACCGCAGCCAACAGTGCCGGCTGCGCGGGATCGCTGCCGAGCGCGGAGAGCAACGTCCTGTCCACTTTGACGGCGCTGACAGGGAGCCGCCGAAGGTAGTCGATGGAGGAATAGCCCGTGCCGAAATCGTCAATCTCCATCTCCACGCCCAGCCGCTGCAAGCTCAGCAGCGTATAGCGGTCCAGGTCGTTGCCCTGGATGACGGCGCTCTCGGTCAGCTCCAGGACCAACAGCGAAGGATCGAGGTCGGCCGACTTCAGCGCGTCCCGCACGTCCTCCACGAACTCGAGCCTCTGGAGGTCGGCGGCCGAAACATTGATGCGCATGTTGAAGTTGTGGCTCGCCGTGAGCGGGTCGCTGCGCCACCGCTGCAACTGCTCGACGGCGGTGCGGAGCACCCAGCCGCCCAGATCGGAAATCATCCCGGTTTCCTCCGCGATGGGGATGAATTGGTCCGGCATGATCATTCCCCGGGTAGGGTGGTTCCACCGCACCAGTGCTTCCACGCCCTCGATGCCACGAGTGTCCAAGCGGATGATGGGTTGGTAGTAGAGCACCAGTTGGGAACCAGCTATGGCCTCCTTGAGCTCGCCTTCAAGCTGGTTCCGTAGCTGCCTGGCATGAAGCATGGCCGCTTGGAAAACCTTGAGCTTGCCCCTGCCCTCGGCCTTGGATTCGTACATCGCGATGTCCGCTTCCATCATGAGGTCCTGGGCGGTCCGGCCCGGCTCCGCCATGCGCAAACCCATGCTGGCCCCGCACCTGACGTGCTGACCGTCGATCTCCATGACCCCGTCCAGTGCAGCAAGGACCCTGTTGCCGATGGAACTCGCGATCGCGGGGGTCACTTCCTGCAGCAGTATGGCAAACTCATCGCCGCCCATGCGGGCAACCATGTCCTGCTCGCGGACCGCTCCGGTGATGCGTTGGGCCACTGTTTCCAGGACCCTGTCCCCGAAAGCGTGGCCCTGTGAGTCATTGATGCCCTTGAAGCCGTTCATGTCCAGCAGGAGGATGGCCGGGCGCGGGCCTCCGTCTTTGCCGGCTGCTTGCGCCGCGGCGAGGGCGTCCGAGAAAGCCGACCGGTTGTGCAGCCCCGTGAGGGGATCGGTCATCGCCATGTGCTGCATCTCGCGGTGGGCCTCGTGGAGCTGCTGAGTCCGCGCCTCGACCCTTTGTTCAAGCTCGGCGTAGATGATCTGGAGGTCCTCGGCAAGGAGGTTGGTGCCCATGATCACGGCATCAATCTCATCCCGGGCGTCGGAGACTTCGATCCTGGCGTTGAGGTCTCCTGCTGCCAGCCTGACGATGCCATCCAGGAGGAGCGCAAGGCGCGGATCGTTGCCGGAGTATGCGTTTCCTTCGGACATGTTCACCCCCCGTGCGGCCCGCTCCGGTCTTCGGCGTCCCGGTTGTCCGTGGCTTCCTGATCGTCCATAGCATCCCGAAAGTATTCGCGGACGGCAAGGCTTCGTTCCGGAAGTGCTGCCTGGTCAAAGAGCTTGACTGTTTCATCAAAGGTCGCCTGCGCCTCTCCGCGTAGGCCAAGCGCTACGAGCGTACGGGCAAGGAGGAAGTGCGCCTCAGCGGATGTCTGGGTTGCCAGGATGGAGGAGCGTGCACACAGGGGTTCGAGGATGGCCTGAGCTTCCCGCATATCCCCGTTGAGGTAGTTCCAGTGGGCGCGGACCAAGGACATCTCCATATGGTCCCGCTCCGAGCCGCCCACGATGTCCGTGGCGAGTTCGGCCCTTTCGATGCAGCGCAGCGTTGCCGCATCGCTGAGTTTTGCCTGGAGCCGCATCTCGGCCGAGGCGCGGTTGAACCGTGCCCAAAGATCCACGTCCTTGGAAGGAGAGAGTCTTTCCGCGGCGAGGTCATGGTAGAGGCTGCCATCCGAGACGCGGTCTGCAAGGAACGCTACGTTGCCGATCACCCAGTAGCCTTTGCCCGCAGTATCTTCGTCGACATCAGCCAGCAGGTTTTCCAACTCAAGGCACTCGCGCCAGGCGTCGTCCAGCAGGCGGCTTTCGGCCAGCGCTGCGATCAGGGAACGTTGGGCCAGGATTTGCACGTGCAGCAGGTCGGCATCCCGGGCTGCGAGCTTTGCAGCGTCGGATGCCATGGCTGCGGCCTCGGCAAGCCGGCCGAGTCCCTGCAAGGCCACGGCCACCATGGTTCCGGCTTTCGCTCCACGCTCGGGCGAGTCTGCAGTGAGTGGATGGTCGTTGAGTTCGGTGGCGAGCGTGAGGTATTCCTCGATCCGGCCTTGGTCGCGACGGCACTCTGCCTGCAGATAACGCATGTCCCACCAAGCCGCGTCGTCACCCGCGGCGGTTGCGAGTTCTGCCGCCTCGCCTGCCAAACGGAAGGACTCATCAAAGTCCCGCTCTTTCCATTTGGCGCGTGCATTGAGCCCTGCTACAAGATGGGACGCTAGTTGGGGACTCTGCATGTGCCCATTATCCATGTCTTTAGTGAAGAAAAGCTCGTATAGTTTGCCCCGTGGCTTTATTCAAGTCACACGCAACAAATTCGCATCAACGAAAGGGCACAGCGGATGAAAAAATTTGCGGCAACCCTGCTCATGGCAGCAGTCCTGGCAGTAACAGGATTCGCTGCTCCGGCTAATGCCGAGCCTTCGCAGGACAGCACGGCAATCGGCTGGTGGCCGAACAGCACTACCACCAAGACGAACACCACCAGCATTGGTTGGTGGCCGAACTAAATTGGGGGAGCGCCTCTTTAGGCCACATGACGCAAAAACGGTGCCCCGGGCAACAGCCCGGGGCACCGTTTATTTCGTTGTGTGTCGCGCATTAGTGACCGGACCGGTCAGTGCGAGGATACGCATTGACAGTCTTGTCACAAGGCTTAGGGCCCGCCAACGGGGAGTTCAACGGACACAGTAGTTCCGGAACCCAGCGTCGAGTCCAGGTTCAGCCGACCCATATGGCGGCTGACGATATCGTGCGCGATAGCAAGACCCAACCCGCTCCCCGGGACTGCCGCCGAGGTCGCATTGGAGGCGCGGTAAAAGCGGGTGAAGATGTGCGGCAAATCGTGCTCCGGAATGCCGAGTCCCGTATCAGCTACGCGAACAAGGGCCGCACGGCCGCCGTCCTCCCCGGCGGACAGGGCGCTGGTGATACCAACCCTGCCACCTTCGGGAGTGAACTTGATGGCGTTTGCCACGATGTTCGTGAAGACCTGCTCAAGCTTGGCCTCATCGGCAGTGACTTCAATGTCTTCCGACGCTTCGGTGAAGTACACGGAGATGTGCCGGGACTCCGCCAGGGGGCGCAGTGTAGCGACCACCACCTGGAGCAGCTTGTCGAGGTCCACAGGCTTGAGGTCCAGGTTGCTTCCGTCCTGCATGGAGACCGTCAGCATGTCTTCGATGAGCCGGCGCAACCGATCAGAGTTCCTCGCGATGACATCCAGCATTTTGTCGATGCCCTCGGGTACCGGACCACCTGAACCGTCGCGGATCATGTCCAGATAGGCGGTGATCGAGGTAAGGGGTGTCCGAAGCTCATGGTTGACCGTTGCCAGGAAGTCGGTCTTGGCCTTGTCCAGTTGGCGCAGCTGGTGCAGGACCCGTTGCTGGGCACTGATGAGGTGACCTTGGATAAGGCCGTGAGCCACGTTGCCGGCCACGTGCTGCATCAAGGCGATCTCAGGCCGGGTCCAGTCGTGCCGGTTTTCGACGGTGGACAGGAGGATGATGCCCAGCGCGGAGGCTCCTTCGCCCACCGGCAGGAGAACGGATGATACAGGACTGAGCTCGTCCGACCATTCGTGCAGGGCTTTGGTGATTTTGGAGTCAGGTTCAGCCCCGTGGTCCGCCACGGCCAGGACGTCGGCCTCGGTCCACAACCTGTTGGCCACTTCAACGATCGTCGCCTCGCTGTCGCCGAGCTTGGCGGGAAGGTGGGCTGCACCCGGCCGGTTCCACTGGGCCCTGATAGAGGGGACCCTTTCGTCACGGAACGTCGCGAACCATACGTGGTCCATGCCCAGGGCTTCGCCGAAGCCGCGGACCACATGGTCTGCAATGAGTTGCGGATCGTTGGTTTCCCGGATTGCCGAAGAAACGTTGCGCAGGCTTTCGCGGAGGGCTTCGATCTCGCCCCGCGACCGCGAACGCTCCCTTGAGCGGCCGATCAACGTTTCCACGCGATGCACCAGTTCGTCAGCGCGCACGGGGTTGATCACGTAGTCGACGACGCGCCAGGCTTCCACTTCTTCAAGGTCCACGGCTTCGCCGGCGTCGAGCAACAGCAACACCGGCACCCCTGGACTGCGGAGGCCATGGGCCAACGAGTTTTCCAGGACAATCACCTCTGGGGCATGATGCTCCAACTGGACAGCCAGGGACGAGGCGTTCGAGGCGGGGAAGACATCGAAACCTACGGTGCTGAGGGCGGCCGTAATCAAAGCCATTCGTTCCGCGTCGGTATCCGCCACCACTGCGGCGCGGGAAACGTGCTGCCCATCGGCTCCGTTCATACTACTGAGCCCCTTCCGCTACAACGTTCGTCCCACGGTATTTCCAGATTTGGCAACACCCTATCAGCGCAATTGCAGCATGCGGTCACGTCACGCGAAAAGGCTCTTTGTTGCGTCGCGGGCGCGGTTGCGTCGGGCGGATGTGTCGCGCGGGTGGTCACGGGACGTGGGCTGGCCTTTACATTGGCCCGAGGATTAGCCAGCCTTGAGAGTGCCAGTCAGGGGGAGGCCGCCAACCGCCCTCTGTGAGATCCCACGAGGAGCATTGTGAACCAGCCTGCATCACCACACGGTCATCACGAAGTGATGTTCGATCTTGAACTCGAAGATTCGGGCATACTGCGGTTGACGTGGCCGCGGGGCGCGAGGATCACCGAGGCTGACGCCCAGCGGGCCATGGACCGTGTTAATGAGCTCTGCGGCGACGACCGGCATCCGATGATCGTGGACATGGCAACCACCGATGACGTGACACGCGGCGCCCGTTCCGTCTTCGCCAAACCATGCCAGGCCTCCCGGATCGCCTTGTGGGGCTCATCGCCGGTGGACCGGGTCATAGCCAACTTTTTCATCGGCATCATGAAGCCGCCGTGTCCCACGAGGTTCTTCACGGACGAAACAGAAGCCTTGGAGTGGCTGAAAACGGTTTAGGGCCACCTATATTTGGAGCATGCTCTCCGCGTTCAGGAAGTACCTGCTGATTCCCCGCCTCATCAGGCTTTCTTCCGGTGCGCCAAAGGACCCGCAGACGGCGTGGGACCAGTACTGGGGCAACGTACGGTCAACCGGCGCTACGGGCGATGTGTTGTGGGATTCCGGGAGCGCCCATGAACTGGAGGGTTACCTGCCCAAGTTGGCGCACTTGGACCCCTCACTTCCCGTGGTGGATGTCGGATGCGGCAATGGCAGCTTCACGCGGCAGTTGGCCCAGAGGTTCCCGCATGCGTTGGGTTTGGACTATTCAGAGAACGCGGTGGAACGCGCCCGGCAAGAGTCATGTGAAATCCCGACGACGTCGTTCGCCGTCTGCGACATGACGGCACCTGACGCCGCGCAAACCGTAGAGACGGCCCTTGAAGCGGTAGGCATGGCAGGGGACGCCAACGTGTTCATCCGCGGGGTTCTCCACGTCCTCGACCGCAAAGGCCGCTCCGCGCTGGCTGCCAACCTGCTGCCGGTTGTGGGCAAACGCGGGGGCGTCTTCCTGGCCGAGACCAACTTCCGCGGTACGCCCGTGGATTACGTCAGCCACCTCGGCGCGACGCGGCACTACATTCCGGCGCCTCTCGAGTGGGCCATCCGGGGCCTGCCCATGCCGGGGCGCTTCGGTCCCGCGCAGCGCGCCAAGGCCTTCCCGACGACGGATTGGAACCTGCTGGACGAAGGCTCAGCCAGCATCGAAACCCGTCCCCTGAGCAACCCCTCGTCCCCGGACGTCATTCCCGGTTACTACGCAGTCCTCCGGTCCGCCCGTTCCTGACCAGGAGGGGTGTTGGGCGGCCACCGGATGTGAGACATTACGGTCTATGAAAGATCCCGAAATGGATGATCTTCGGTCCCAGGCAGCGCAGGGCAACCAGGATGCCATTGATCAGCTTGTCGAAATGGCCGCCGAGCAAGGTGACCTCGAGGAACTACGCCGCTTCGCCGCACAAGGCAGCACCGATGCCGTCGACTTGCTCATCGAGTCAGCCACGGAACGCGAGGACCTTGAGGAGTTGAAGCGGTTGGCCGATGCGGGGAGCACCACAGCTGCTGAGGTGCTGGCTGAGCTCACGGACGAGGACGGCCAAGGCTGAACCCGGGTTCAGCCGAATCGAACCAGCTACTTCAGCCCGGCGCCCGGCAGCAACTCCGTGGCACCGAGGGAGTCGGCCACAAATGCGTAGTCCCATGCCCGCTCGCGCCACTGAACGTATCGTCCGGACGCGCCCCCGTGCCCGCCGTCCATCTCGATCTTCATGACAATCGGCTCCGAACCCGTGGACGACGACCGCAGCGCCTGTACCCACTTGGCCGGCTCCACATACAGGACCCGTGTGTCGTTGAAAGACGTCACTGCCGCGATCTTCGGGTACGCAACTGAACGCACATTCTCATACGGAGAGTAGGACTTCATGTACGCGTAGGCGTCGGGATCCGTGATCGGGTTGCCCCACTCCTCCCACTCCAACGCAGACAACGGCAGTTCGGGGTCCAGGATGGTGGTGAGTGCATCCACGAACGGCACCTGGGCAACCACGGCTGCGTACTTTTCGGGGGCCATGTTGGCCACGGCACCCATCAGCAAGCCACCCGCTGATCCGCCCATCGCCGCGATCCGGGACGGGTCAACCCAGCCGGAGCCAGCCAGCCAGTCCGTTGCCGCGATGAAGTCGGTAAACGTGTTCTTCTTGGTGAGTTTCTTGCCGTCCTCGTACCACTGGCGTCCCAGCTCCCCGCCGCCGCGGATATGGGCGATGACCATCACGATCCCACGGTCCAGCAGCGACAACCGCGCCACGCCGAACCCCGGATCCATGCTCAACTCATAGGAGCCATAGCCGTACACCAAACCTGCGGCCGTGCCGTCCTGCTGTAGCGAGGCGTGACGCAGCACAGACAGCGGGACCCGGGTGCCGTCGTCGGCGGTCGCCCACTCACGCGTGGCTACATAGTCCGAGGCGGTGTAACCGCCCAGCACCGGACTTTCCTTGCGGAGGAGCAGCTCGCCGCCGGGCACTGAAGCGGTAGGCAGGACGAAGTCGTATACCCGCGACGGAGTGAAATAGGACGTGTAGCCTATGCGGATCACGGGAGCCTCGTAGTCCGAACCGGATACACCGGCCGTGTAAAGCTCCTCGTCAAAGGCAGGCTCCACAGGAGCGGCCTGGTCCGGGGTTCCAAGACCGGCAAGCGGCAGTACCTGGACGCGTTCAATGGTGTCCTTGCGGACCGACAAGACCAGATGCGTGGACGTCACGCCGGCTCCGTTGACGCGCACCTCACTGGAATGCTCGACGACGGTACGCCAGTGCTGCCCGGACAGCGGCTTGGTCAGTTCTTCCGGATCAACCAGGCTCACCATGGAGTTGATGGCGTCCTTGTTGTGGGTCAGCAGGAGGGTTTCGCGACCGTCCAGGAGGAAGGGCTCGGCCTCGTACAGGATGTGTTCGTCGCGGGAAATAACAGTGGTCAGTCCGGCGTCGGAATCGTCGAAGCGCAGCAGGCGCGTTTCGCTGAACTCCGAGCAGCCGATGCTGAGCACGAGGTGACGGCGGTCGGAGGCGAGGTCGAAGCCCAGCCACATGGCGACGTCGTCCTCCTGGTAAAGCACCTCATCCTCGGTGACCGGTGTGCCCAGGACATGAACCTTGACCTGGTATGGGCGCCAGGAATCGTCCACCACGGTGTAGAAGAGGCGGGTGCCGTCGGGGGAGAAGGCCACGCCGTAGAAGATGTTCTCGATGACGTCCGGCAGGAGTTCACCCGTGCGGAGGTCCTTGATGCGCAGGGTGAAGCGTTCGTCCCCTGAGTTGTCCACGGCATACGCATATAGGTTGCCGTCGATGGTCACTGCAGCGCCGCCGACACTGAAGAAGGGCTGGCCCTCGGCCTCCAGATTTCCGTCCAGGAGGACCTGCTCCCCGGCAATGGCCACGCCCGGTTCAACCCGCGGGGGTGTCCAGTCCGCCACGCGATCACCTGTGTCCTGTGCCGGAACCCGGCACTGGATGCTGTATTCCTTGCCCTCCACGGACCGGCTGTAATACCACCAACCGTCCTTGCGGCTGGGCACAGAAAGGTCAGTTTCCTGGGTGCGTCCCTTGATCTCCTGGAACATGGCCTCGCGCAGCGGTTCCTGATGGGCGGTCACGGCTTCCTGATAAGCGTTTTCCGCCTTCAGGTGCTCCACGACCTCATCGGATTCCTTGTCCCTGAGCCATTCGTAGTTGTCCACGAAGACGTCGCCGTGGTGCTCGCGCCGGCTCGGGACGCGTTTGGCAACGGGAGGCTGAATAGACGATTCCATGGCAGCTGCGGGCGCAGAGGACGTGTGGCTCATACGGAAACTCTATAGAGGCCCTCTGACACTGAACCAGCAATTTCGCTCAGAGCGCCGATGACGCCCGGCCCCACGCGGCCCCGCGCCAGCCGCCTAATCCGCCGCCCGCCCCAGCGAACTTGCCAGTGTCACCCTGTTCCTGCCGGACGCCTTGGCTGCATAGAGCGCCAGGTCGGCCTCGCGAAGGAGCTGCTCTGCCCCTGCCCGATGTCCGTCCGTGAACGCAGAGACGCCCGCGCTGATGGTGAGCACCCCGTCGGGGTCGCCGGAGTGCTCGATCTGCAGGGCATGAACAGCCGAGCGGATGCGCTCCAGGACAACCTCGGCGCCGGCCGCCGTCTGCTCCCGGAGAACCAACAGGAACTCCTCGCCACCGAACCTGTAGACGCCATCGGATTGCCGGACCTGGCCTGCCAACGTGGACGCAATGGCCACCAACGCTGCATCCCCCGCCTGATGGCCGTAGATGTCGTTGTAGCTCTTGAAGTTGTCCACATCCACCATGGCCAGGCAGTAATCCTGTGAGTACCGCTGGCTGATGCCGTGCAAGTCACCGAGGTCTTCGGTGAGCTTGAGCCTGTTGTGAAGCTTGGTCAGGGGGTCAGTGCGGGCTTGCTTGGTCAAGGCAGAGCGGTATCGGGCAAGGTCAGCGTGCAGTGACGTGATGCGCTGCGCAGCGAGGAGCCGGATGTGAAGGTTGAACGGGTCGAGGGGTTTGGTGACGTAATCGTCCGCGCCTGCTTCCATGCCGGCCAGGACGTCATCCCGCGAGCCGTGGGAGGTCACCAGAATGACGTACGTGTAGCTGTCTTCCTCCGAGGCCCTGATCGCCCGGCAGAGGGCAAGGCCGTTGAGCCCGGGCATCATCAGGTCCGTCACTACGGCCTCCGGGGCGTGCTCTTGATAGAGCTGCCAGGCCGAGTCGCCGTCCACTGCCACGATGCACTCATGGCCTGACTGCTCGACGGCCGCCTTGGTGATCATCCTGGAGATCTGGTCGTCGTCGGCGATGAGGACTTTCATTGTGCTCCCGATAGTGTGCGCTCGAGTGCCCCATCCACTCGCGCGAGCTCTGTTTGAAGTTGGTTGAACATACGGGTCCCGCCTGCTGCGAAATCCGCACCGGCCTCCAGCCCCAGCCGTTCCAAGTTCTTGCACAGGACGGCGGCACGGTCAGCGCCGATATTTGCCGCCGCGCCCGCCAGCTTGTGGCCGGCCGCAGCCACCGCGTGGGCATCATCGTTGTCGAGTGCGGAGCGGAGGGTTTCCAGGGACCGGCGGGATTCTTCGCGGAAAGCCTCGATCGTCGCGGGCAACAATCCCGGTCCCAGGTCCCGCAGGAGCTGCAGCCGGTTTTGATCCAGCACATCGCCGTCCACCCTGGCCGGGCCCGGCTCTCCGTCAACAAGGTTCGACGCCGGTGCTTCCGCCGGCTCTTGCTCGACGGTCCCCGCCGCAGGGCTGCTTCCGCTGGCGGGCGGCTCCTGTGGAACCCACCTGGCCAGGACCTCCCCGAGCTTGTCCACATCCACCGGCTTGCTGATGTAATCGTCCATGCCGGCGTCGAAGCAGCGCTCGCGGTCCTCGTCCAGCGCGCCGGCGGTCATGGCAATGATGGGTATCCGTGCACGCTGCGCATCCCGGGCACGGATGGTCCGGGTTGCTTCGAAGCCGTCCATCACCGGCATGTGGCAGTCCATGAGCACGGCGGCGTACGTTCCGGAGAGAGTTGCTTCCACGGCTTGCGCGCCATCGACCACGATGTCCACGTCGTAGCCCAGCCTATTTGCCATGCCGCGGGCCACGAGTTGGTTGACCTCGTTGTCCTCGGCCACCAGGAGTTTCCCGAGCCGCAGCGGTGACCGCTCGAAAAGCGGCACGTCCGTGACTCCGGTACGTGCCGCCGTCGTGATTCCACTTGCCTTGTCCACCGTCTTGGTGGACATGAGGCGCAAAAGCCGGTTGTAGAACTCGGAGCTGCGGACCGGTTTGGTGAGGTATTCACGGATGCCGGCCGCGGTGAGATCCGCCCGCTCCACGCCCATGGTGGACGTGAGGAGGATGATGCCCGGTGCGCCGGTGCCGTTGCTCTCCGAGCGGATCCGGCGTGCCAGTTCGAGGCCGTCGGTTTCGGGCATGCACATGTCCACTACGGCGAGTTCGTAGGGATCGCGCGCCGAGGCGGCGGTGCGGAACTCCTCCAGCGCGGAGCGGGCATCGGCGACGGCAACCGGGTGCATGCCCCAGCTGGCAAGTTGGGTTTCGAGCACCAGCCGGTTGGTGGCGTTGTCGTCCACCACCAGGACTTTGCGTCCCGCGAGCGAGGCAGGGATGGTGGCGGTGTCCGAGGGGGCCGGACCAAGAGGCAGGTCAAGGACGAACCAGAACTTGCTGCCCACTCCTACCTCGCTGTCGAGCCCGATTTCCCCGCCCATCACTTGGGTGAGGCGACGGGAAATGGCCAGGCCGAGGCCCGTGCCACCGTAGCGGCGCGTGGTGGAAGCGTCTGCCTGCGCGAACGACTCGAACAGCCGGTGGTGGTCTTCGGCGTTGATGCCGATGCCGGTGTCCCGCACCTCGAACCTCAGTGAAGCCTTATCCGAATCCTGAGCAAGAACGGAGACCTGGATTTCCACTTCGCCCGATGGAGTGAACTTGACCGCGTTGGATGAAAGGTTCAGCAGGATCTGCCTGATGCGCCCCGAGTCACCCATGAGGCGTTCAGGGACGTCCGGGTGGCAGTAGGAGATGAGCTCCAGGTCCTTGCTCTGGGCGCTTTCGGCAACGAGCCCCGCAACCTCATCCACCAGAGCGCGGGGGTCAAAGGCCCTGATGTCCAGGTCAACCTTTCCGGCTTCCAGTTTGGAGAAGTCGAGGATGTCGTTGATAAGCGTCAGGAGGACCTCGCCGGCTCCCTTGACCCCTTGGGCGTACTGGCGTTGGGCTTCGCTGAGTTTGGTGTCCATCAGGAGCGAGGTCAGCCCGATGACGGCGTTGAGCGGCGTCCGGATTTCGTGGCTCATGGTTGCCAGGAACTCGGATTTGAGGCGGCTGGCTTCCAAGGCGGCCTCGCGGGCGGCGAGCAGCTCGGCCTCGGCGGCTTTCCGGCTGGTGATGTCACGCGAAATGGTGGCGACGCCGCGGATGCCCGACTGGCCCCGCACAGGGGACAAGGTCAGCGAGACCGGGATGATGGCACCGTCCGCGCGGAGCCGCTCCGTTTCGTAATTCTGGACTATTGCCGTCTTTGCGGTGGCTTCCAGGTTGGCACGTTCCTTGTCCACCAAGTGCGGCGGAATGAAGAAGTCACCTTTCCTTCCTATTACTTCAGCCGCCGGGTAGCCGTAGATGCGCTCGGCGCCCGGGTTCCAACTGGTGATGACACCGTCCGTGGATTCGCCAACAATGGCATCGCCGGAGGAATTGACGATCGCGCCCAAGCCTTCAAGCTCGGCGGTGCGTTCGGCCACTTTGGACTCGAGCTCGCTGGTCAGCGTCACATTTTCGACGACGATCAGAACCTGCCGCACGATGACGAAGCCGACCACCACCAAGCCGCTCACCAAGAGAACCGGGTCGGTGGCGATCGGACGGCTGCGGCTAAAGAACACAGCGCTGAAGACCGGCAGGTAGGGGAGCAGTTCAAGCATTGCTGCGTAGGCGCGGCCGTCTTTGCGCTCGCTCTCCGATGCCGGAACCAACGGGCTGAATCCGACCAGCAGGAAGGCCAGCACCCAACCCAGCGCCAAAGGGGAACCGGTGACGCCGGCGATGCCTTCAATCGTCAGCCGGACATAGATCATGTCCGTGATGGCAAGTATCCAGAAGCCGACGCCCAGGCAGAGCCAAGGAAGTCGCCGGCCACGGGCCGCCCGCATGGTCAGGACGATCACCACCGAGACCATGAAGACGTCCGCGATGGGGTAGGCCATCTGCGTCGCGAGGGCCAACGGATCTGCATTGGATGCACCGGCCAAGGGACCCAGCAAGGAGCCCCAGACCATGAAGAACATTGCGCTGGCCACAACACCGGCATCCAGGACCGTGCGGCGAATCGAGAAGCGCAGGCCCTGTTCCCTCAACAGCAGGATGAGGCCGATCGAGACCGGGAGGGCATACCAAACAAACCCGACGTCCGCGAAAGACGGAAAAGGGTAGGCGTGGTTGAGCGTGATCCCGTAGAACGTCCAGACGCTCATCCCTGCTGCCCACAACGCCAGGCCGGCCACCACAAACCACCGCCCGGCGGAGTTGTCCTCACGCCGGATTGCGGCCCGGGTATGTGTCACCAGTGCCGTCAGGACAGCTACCAGGAGTGCCATGTCGCCGGCAAACTGCGCGGTGGATGAGCCAAATTCGCTGCCGAGGGCGATGGCCAGAAGGACCGCGCACAGACCGACACCAGTTAAGAAAAGCGGCATGCCCGGCTGCCGCCACGAGCGCACCGGAAGACCCCCGTGCTTCACTCCTGCCACTGAACCCCTGCCTTCAAATGTGGCCCCACCAAAAGCGAACAACGCGTCTTGCCCTTGCGCTGAGGAGAGCATACGCCGAAAGCGCGCTTAAGTGACCTGGACTGCAGAAACGTGACGCCACTTTTAGCTTCATTTTTTTCTGAGGCACTTACGCCACGGTGTCACTTGCCCGAGATGGCGCCGGAACCCAACTGGGTCGCAGTTAAGCGCGTTTTGACGGCTCAAAACGTGCTTAACTGCGACCTACTTGGGTTAGGCGGGGGTGAGGGACTTCGAGAAGACCACCCCGCCGTTCGCGTTCCGCAGGCTCACGTTGAACATGCCGTCGGAACCAAGGTCCACGTGCCCGAAGTACTGGTTCTCGCCGTCGCGCGGGGACTCGCCCGGGAACCGGCCCGCCTTGGAGAACACGACTTCCGGCCCGAACGTCCCGTCCATGTCGTTCGGCCCGAACGAGCCGGCGTTGATCGGACCTGCTACGAATTCCCAGAACGGATCGAAGTCCGTGAACGACGCCCGCTCGGGGGAGTAGTGGTGCGCCGCGCAGTAGTGCACGTCGGCGGTCAGCCACACGATGTTCTTCACGCCGTCCCGCTTGAAGGCCGACAGCACGCCGGCGATCTCCAATTCGCGGCCCAGTGGCGCTCCCGGATCACGGTTGGCCAGGCTCTCCTGGTTCACGGCACCGTCCGGCACGATGATCCCCAACGGCAGGTCGGCCGCGATGACCTTCCACATCGCCTTGGATTTGCGCACTTCCTTGATCAGCCAGTCCACCTGTTCCTGTCCCAGGATGTTGGTGGCGTAGGGTTCCTTGCCGTCGGTGTTGGTGGACTTGAAGGTCCGCATGTCCAGGCAGAAGATGTCCAACTGCGGGCCGCGCGAAATCTTCCGGAAGATGCGCGCCGGTTGGTACTGGCCGCCGTCGAACGTTCCGGGGCGCCACAGCGCAGCCGAGTCCGCGATTGGCATGTTTTCCTGCCACGCCTGGCGGCCGCGCGCAGCGAGGACGTTGACGTTGCGCTCGGTGTAACGGGGGTCGTCCAGGATTTCGCCGGGGTACCAGTTGTTGGTGGTCTCGTGGTCGTCCCACTGTGCAATCACGGGGACGTCCGCAAACATGGCGCGCATGTTGGCGTCAAGGGAGTTGTAGCGGTGCCGTCCACGGTATTCCTTGAGGGTTTCGGCAACCTTGGCGACTTCCTCGGTGACGATGTTCCGCCACACTTGGCCGTCCTTTTCTGCGACCGTGGCGGCGATGGGTCCGTCGGCGTAGACGGTGTCACCGGAGTGGATGAAGAAGTCAGGGTTCGTGTCATGCATGGCCTTGTAGCCGCGCATGCCGCCGATGTCCTCGTTGATGCCCCAGCCTTGGCCGGCGGTATCGCCGGTCCACACGAAGCTTTGGGAGGACGACGACGGCCTGCCGCCTTCGCGCGCGTGTTGAGCGCCGCCGTCGTTGGCTCCGTTAAGCGAACCGGGCGCTGTCCGGAACGTTCCGCGCACGGCTTCGCCGGGTCCGTTCTCGTCCTCGAAGTTCAGTTCCAGCGCGAAACGCGTGCCGGCGGGGAGGCCCCTGGCGTGGATCTTGGCAGTGAAGTCGCTGTCCTCGGTGGCCAGCGGTCCTTGGATGACGCGGCTGAAACCGTAGCGGCCACGGAGAAGTTCCCCTGCGTTGTCGATGGCGCGGAGGGTCGCCGTGATCCGTCCCGGGCCTGAAGCACGGGACCAGAGGACGGCCGAGTCGGTGGTGACGTCGCCGGTGGCTATGCCCGTCGGGAGCGTGAGGCGTTTGCGGACCAGCGGGATGGCGGCGGGGGCGGCGGAGGCGGGGGCGGCGGATGCGGTTGCGGCGCCGGCGAGGGCAATGGAGGCGAGGGACGTCTTGACGAGGGTGCGGCGTGAGAGGTCAGTCATGGCTCCACTCTGGTGAGCCTCCGTGAACAGCGAGTAAGGCCCAGGTGAAGCCCAAAAGCTTGACTGAAAACACCCGCTCAGCATATTCTGAACGAACGGTCGGTAATTTATTAGGAGCAACCATGGCATCGCAGAATCTGCAATCAGTGCCCGCTGAGCTGTCCCCGGAAGAGCAGGAGCGGGAGGCAGCCGGACAGGCGTATTTTGAGCGCATCATTTCGGAAGACTCGCGCATCGAACCCCGCGACTGGATGCCTGCGGCTTACCGCAAGACTTTGCTGCGCCAGATCTCGCAGCACGCACACTCGGAAATCATCGGCATGCAGCCGGAAGCCAACTGGATCACCAGGGCGCCGAGCCTCAAGCGCAAGTCCATCCTCATGGCCAAGGTCCAGGACGAGGCAGGCCACGGCCTCTACCTCTACTCGGCCGCCGAAACGCTGGGCCAGTCCCGGGACCAGATGATGGAAGACCTGATCGCCGGCAAGGCCCGGTACTCGTCAATCTTCAACTACCCCACGATTTCCTGGGCAGACATGGGAGCCATCGGTTGGCTTGTTGATGGCGCCGCCATCTGCAACCAAGTGCCCCTGTGCCGTGCCTCGTACGGTCCTTACGGCCGCGCAATGGTGCGCATCTGCAAGGAAGAGTCGTTCCACCAGCGCCAGGGTTTCGAGATCCTGCTCGAGCTCTCCAACGGCACGCCTGCGCAGAAGCAGATGGCCCAGGACGCGGTGAACCGCTGGTACGCGCCGTCCCTGATGATGTTCGGCCCGCCGGATGACGATTCCCCCAACTCCAAGCAGTCCATGGCGTGGAACATCAAGCGGTTCAGCAACGACGAGCTTCGCAGCCGGTTCGTCGGAATGATGGTGGAGCAGGTCAAGGTCCTCGGCCTGACCCTGCCCGATGAGGACATCCGTTTCAACGAAGAAACCAAGAAGTGGGAGCACGGGCCCCTGGACTGGAATGAGTTCAAGGAAGTCCTGGCCGGCCGCGGTCCCTGCAACTCGCAGCGCATCGAGCGCCGCCGCGAGGCACACGAAAACGGTGCCTGGGTTCGGGAAGCCGCCGTGGCCTATGCCCGCAAGCAAGCACAGAAAGCGAACGCAGCATGATGGCTCCTCACGGAAACCCGGAAGTACCGGCCAGCGCCGCCAGCGAGGTCTATAGCGAGGCACCCAAGGTTGCGGCTACTGATGCAGCAAGCACGACGGCGGCACCCGCCTCCGAGCGCCCGGTCGCCCCGGCCGGCGGCCACGAAGAATCGCCCTGGTCCCTTTGGGAGGTCTTCGTCCGGTCCAGCCGCGGACTGTCCCACGTGCACGCCGGTTCCCTGCATGCGCCGGATGCCGCCATGGCACTGAGGAACGCCCGCGATCTGTACACCCGCCGCAACGAAGGCGTGTCCATCTGGGTTGTGCCCGCCGAAGCCATTGCCTCCAGCGATCCCGACTCCAAGGGCGCGTTCTTTGAGTCGCCGCAAGGCAAGGATTACCGCCATGCCACGTACTACACCAAGAGCGAAGGCGTGAAGCACCTGTGACTGAGAACCAGACTGACTTCGTCATCGAAGGCCACGGCGATATTTCCGTGGGCGTTCACGGCGCCGGTGCTTCCGGCGACGGTTCGGCCAGCGCCACCCGCATCACGCCCGGCAACGCACTCCGTCCGGAAGATATCGCCCTTGAGGTCCGCCGCGGGCAGGTCAAGCCGAGCGAGGACGTGGCCGAGTTCGCGCTCCGCCTTGGCGACGACGGACTGATCCTCGCCCAACGCCTGGGCCACTGGATTTCCCGGGCCCCCGAGCTTGAGGAAGACATCGCCCTGGGCAACATTGCCCTTGATCAGTTGGGCCATGCCCGCTCGTTCCTCACGTACGCGGGGGCGGCGTGGGACAAGTCCGAGGACGACCTCGCCTACTTCCGCCGGGAGCACGAGTTCCGCTCGGCACACCTCTTCGAACAGCCCAACGGGGACTTCGCAGTGACCATCGCGCGGCAGTTCATCGTGAGCTTCTACCAGTTCGAGCTCTACACCGCGCTCACCGCTTCCTCGGATCCCACCATCGCGGCCATCTCCGCCAAGGCCGTCAAGGAAGTGGATTACCACCGCGACCACAGCGCCCAGTGGGTGCTGCGCCTCGCGGGTGGCACGGACGAATCCCGCGCCCGTATGATCCAAGCCTTCAAGCTCGTGTGGCCGTACGTTGACGAACTCTTCGAGGATGACGAGCTCACCACACGCCTGGCCGAGGCCGGCGTCACGGTTCAGCCCTCGAGCCTCCGCGAGGCCTTCGATCGGCTCACCGGCGAGATCTTCGCGGAGGCCGACCTGGAAGCCCCGGCCGTTCCGCAGTCCTTGGGCGGCGGACGGCGTGGCAAGCACTCCGAGCACTTGGGCTATGTTCTTGCCGAGATGCAGGTCCTGGCCCGCGAACACCCCGGCGCGAGCTGGTGATCAGCGTGTCCACGCAAACGCTGACAACCGCCCAGCAGCAGGCATGGGATATCGCGTCCACGGTCTGCGATCCGGAGATCCCGGTCCTCACCATCGAGGACCTGGGGATCCTGCGCGACGTGCGGGTTGTCGAGTCGCCCGAAGCAGCCGCCGCAGAAGGAAAGAACGACGGCGGTCCGGCGAGTACCGCCGTCGAGGTCACCATCACGCCTACCTACTCGGGATGCCCCGCGATGGACGCCATAGGCGATGACCTGCGGGCTGCTTTCCGCAATGCCGGGTACGCGGCGGTTGATGTGAACCTGGTGTTGTCTCCTGCTTGGACCACGGACTGGATGACCGAGTCCGGGAAGGCGAAGCTGCAGGAGTACGGCATCGCACCGCCCACCGGCCGGGCTGCTGCCGGTGGTCACTCGGGGCCGGTCCGGTTGAGCCTCGCCGTGAAATGCCCCCAGTGTTCCTCGCTCAACACCAAGGAACTTACCCGTTTCGGTTCCACCTCCTGCAAGGCATTGTTCGTCTGCCAGGACTGCAAGGAACCGTTCGACTACTTCAAAGTCCTGTAAGGAATTCCATGACCACCGAAACCCAGACGGCCAGCCGCCGTCGTGCGTCTTTCCATAACCTGACCGTCTCGGAAGTCCGGCGCCTCACGGACGACGCAATCGAGGTGACGTTTGCCGTTCCCGCCGAGCTGGCCGGTCAGTACGACTACCTGCCCGGGCAGTACGTGGCGCTGCGGACGACCTTGCCGGACGAGAATGGCGAACCGCACGAGGTCCGCCGCAGCTACTCGATCTGCGCAGAGCCGCGCAGCTTCGAGGACGGCAGCAGCGAGATCCGGGTAGCCATCAAGAAGGACCTTGGCGGCATTTTCTCCACGTGGGCGAACGCCGAGCTGAAGTCCGGCGATGTCCTGGACGTCATGAGCCCGCAGGGTGCGTTCATTTCGCGGCACGGCAAGGACGGTTCGCCGGTCCAGCACAACGTCATGAACTCCATGAACCACCCGGAGGAGCTGGCAGGCGATGCCGGCAGTTTCGTGGCGATCGCTGCCGGTTCCGGCATCACGCCCGTGATCGCGATAGCGCGGACGCTGCTCGCCGCCAACCCGGAGACCCGCTTTGACCTGATCTACGCCAACAAGGCCGCCATGGACGTCATGTTCCTGGAGGAGTTGGCGGACCTGAAGGACAAGTACCCGTCGCGGCTGGCGCTGCATCACGTACTGTCCCGGGAGCAGCGCATCGCCCCGCTGATGACCGGACGCATCGACGCGGAAAAGCTGCAGGCCCTGCTCTCGTCTGCGATTCATGCCGAGGATGTGGACGAGTGGTTCCTGTGCGGGCCGTTCGAGTTGGTCCAATTGTGCCGCGACACCCTGGCCGCACGCGGGGTGGAGCCGGAGCACGTGCGCTTCGAGCTGTTCACCACCGGGCGTCCCGACCGCCCCGAGGGGCACTCCGGCAGGCCGGTTGTGGAGGACGAGTCGCAGGACACCTTCAAGATCACGTTCAAGCTGGACGGCCTCACCGGCGACGTCGCAAGTCCCACGCACGCCCGCGAATCAATCCTCAACGCGGCGCTGCGCGTTCGCCCCGACGTCCCGTTCGCCTGCGCCGGAGGCGTGTGCGGGACCTGTCGCGCCAAGCTGGTCACGGGTACGGTGTCCATGGATGAGAACTACGCCCTGGAGCAGGACGAGCTGGACAAGGGCTACGTGCTCACCTGCCAGGCCCACCCCACCAGCGAAGAAGTTACCGTCGACTTCGACGTCTAAGGAGTCCCCATGATCGAGCTCTCCATTGCCGATGGCATCGCCGAAATTGTCCTCAACGCCCCGGAAAAACTGAACTCGCTCAACGAGGACGGGCTTGCGGAACTCGATAAAGCGTACGACGACGCTGCTGCCGCGGCCTCACGCGGTGAAGTGCGGGCGCTGCTGCTGCGCGGAGAAGGACGCGCCTTTTGTGCCGGCCGCGACATCGCCGACGTGACCCCCGAGACCGATGACGCGCAGGCGTACCTTGGGGGACTGGTGGAGCCGTTGTTGAAGAAGATGGCTTCTTTTCCTGCACCCACGTTTGCCGCCGCGCATGGTGCTTGTTTAGGGGTTGGCCTCGGGCTGCTGCTGGCTACTGACGTGGTGTACGTGGCGGAGAACGCCAAGTTCGGATCCCCGTTTGCGAAGCTCGGGGCAACCCTCGATTCCGGCGGACACTGGTACTTTACCGAGCGCCTGGGCATGCACCGCACGCTGGACCTGATCTACACGGCCGACCTCATGTCCGGTTCCGAGGCGGTTGCCCAAGGATTGTTCAGCCGGGCAATGCCGGATGATTCGTTGCTGCCGGTGACGCGCGAAATCGTGGCGCGCGTGGCGACGGGTGCTACCGGCGCGTTCGTGGCGTCGAAGGAACTCGTGGCGCACATCCGCGACCAAAGGCTTGGGCTGTGGGCTTCGATGGCCGAGGAAAACACCGAGCAAGCGCGGTTGTGCAAGACCGACGACTACGCCGAAGGATTCCGGGCGTTCCAGGAGAAGCGGGCGCCGGTTTTTAAGGGGTAGGTGACGTGAAGCAAAGCGGCCCGCCGGCAAGTGCCGGCGGGCCGCTTTGGGTATTCAAGGTTGTTGAGGAAGAGCAGGAACCGAACGACTACTGCGTGACACTCGAGCTTGAATAGCCGACCTGGATCTTTGATCCTGTGGGCAAGGTGCCAAAGGGTTGATTCAGCACAATCTCGATCATTGTGACGACGATCTTCGTGGAGGACTTTGTGACCTTGTGCAGGGTGACTTGGCCGAGTCCGGCCACCTGGACAACAGTGTTCGGGGCCACGGAGGCGTTGATCGCCGGCAGCCCGGCAATCTTCAGGTTGGTGAAGGTGGAGGTGTCTTTCAGTGTGACCGTGGTTCCCGTTGCCGTCCGGGTTGCACTCGTTTCCGCCTTGATGGCGTCAGCGGTGATCACCCCGTTGAGCACGTTGAGCCCCGACAGCGTCGTGGATACGGTGCTCTTGGGCTGAGGCGTCAGGACACCCGTAGCCGTTGTCGAGGATGCTCCTCCGGATAGCAGGCCGGGTATGGACGTTGCGGCGAGGTTCGCTGTTGTCGTTCCACCGCCGCACTTGACGTTGGCAAGGGCGGTGGTGCCAGTCCCGAGCAGGCCCGAGGCCAGCGTGGATTTCGTGCTGTAGCCCGTACCAGCCAGGTAGCCTGTCTGCGGTGCGGACAGCTTGACTGTGGTCACCCCGAGCCGGATGTCCGTTCCGATCTTCAGCCCAGGCAAGCCCGCCTTTAGGATTTCCACACGCAGCGCTGTGGTGGAGACCTGGTAGGTGCCGTTCACCAGGCGCTTCTCCTGGCCGTTGAGCGTGACCTTGCCGACCGAACCAACGAGGGGCGCCTGAAGATCAAGTACCTGGTTGGCCGCCGGGCTGGCGCTCACCGGGAGACCCATGATTTTCAAATCCGCGATGGTGGTGGAATTCGTTCCGGAAAAGGCGCCGGTAGTGCTCTTCTCTGCGGTGCTCGCTGAGGTGATTGTTCCTGCAGTGATGAGGCCGCCAAGCAAATTGGTTCCGGCAACCGTTGACTGACCCTCGATCCGCTTACCTGTGGTTGTCAGCAAGGTTTTGACACTCGTTGTGGCATTGCCGACTGTTCCAACTGAGGAAACGTTGATTCCCGAGGCGTTGTTGGAGGACGTTTTGCCGGTAGCGCCGGTGCAGCTAATGCTGGAGTTCGCCGTCGGTCCCGACGTCAGCGTCCTGTCAGCGTTGAAGATGTAAGACCCGTAGGCCTGTCCGGTGAAGCCGGTTGTGACCTGCGCCGGTGTTGTCGCGGTATTGGCAAAAGCTGGAACTGAGGCCCCCGTAAGTGCAAGTGTCAGGGCACCTGCGAATGCGACCAAAGAACGTTTCATGCATTTCTCCCCAGAATATGTACACGAATTTCGTGATGGTGGTCCACACGCTACAGGCGGCAAACGACTTGAACAACACAATGGCTGATTTTGAGGTGAAACGTAAACAAATATTTAGCTCTTAGGTCCATCGCGCAAACCGTAGGACGCAAGAATGCCTGAGGGGACTTTAAGTGAACTCATTCAGGAGTTTAAAACCGGCCACTTTGCCCTCCAGGGAGATGACTGTCATGCCGTTGCTTGTGCTGCTGACATCAGTGAGTGCGCCATAGGTGAAGGACGGAACGGGTGTGCCGCCCTTTGTGCAGGGGAATGCAGTGCTTGCTCCCGCTCCGGTTTCGCCGCTCTCCGTCGGGCCGCCCGCGGGCAGGTCGTAGGTTGTCTCTTTCAGACACACAAACACGTCGTCGAAGCTCGTTCCACGCCACTTGCCAGTGGAAGTATCAAGGAGGTTTACGCTCTGGGGCACGGCGGCGATCACCAAGTCGCCACGGGTTACCGAGGGAATGAGCTCGGCAGTGGTCCAGCCAACGTCCACGGGTTTGGTTTCCCACACTGCCTTGCCTGTGAGTGGCTCGTATCCCACCACTTTCGCTTTGGCGCCGCGGAACTTGCCCGAAGGAAATTCCTGGTAACCCTCCGTGAACTCGCACCTGATCGGATAGGCACCCTCACCGTTCAGCTTGGTGGCTGATGTTCCAACGGTTTTTGCGCACAGGACGTGTGCTCCGTCGGCAGCCCACAAGACCCGACCGCTTGAGGCTTTGAAAGCCACAGTCCTGTTGTTCGCGCGGAGATCGTAGTTGAAGGTCTTTTCCCACATCTTCTCGACGCTGTCGTTGGTGGGGTTGATTCCAACGGAACCCACGTACAGGTCCAGCTTTTCGGAGTAGACGAAATGCCAGCCCAAATCGGTGGTGGCACCCTTGCCGAAGATGGTTTCCAGATCCAGCTTCCAAAGGACCTCACCGTAGGAGACGCGGGCCAGCGTTTCTACGCCGTTGGCCACCACCGAGTACAGCTCTCTGCCAACGGGACGAAAATAGCCGGGAAGCGGATTGACTTCGGGTCCGGCCAATTCATCTCCCGATTCCAAGTCAATCCAGTGTTCGACGGATTGGGAGGAGTCGTCCAGGCTGATGAAACACATGTCCTGAACGTCGTCGCAGGCGAAGGGACGGGTCGTCACCAGTTCGGCCTTGCCGTGAAAGAGTTCTTTGCCCGTTCGCAGGTCGAATGCCACGGGCGCCGTCCACCACGTGGTATCACTGTCGTCTACCGGGGGAGTGGCGGACTGCAGGAAGATTGCCGCACTCCTTCCGCCGGCCGTCCGGGTCACGGCAGCTTCCAAGGCAACGCCGGGCGCTTCGAAGCCCGGATGGACGGGTTGGGTCCAAAGTTCCTCGCCGTCTGCCACAGAAATGGCGTGGGCAGCCAATCCGTTGGCGCCCTTCGCGTAAACCAAGGCGATACCATCGGTAACCACCGGCTGACCGATGGTGTCAAGCGATACTTCCCAGGCCGCCGTCGTAATTTCCTTGTTGCGTTCAGCGGGTGCCGTGCTCGTCGCGGGGGTGGTTGCAACGGGCATCACTGGCAGAGGGAGTGCGGTGCAAGCGGACAGGACGAGCGCCGCCCCGGCAGCTCCTATGGCCAAGCCGGCGGGGTTGAAGCGTGTACGGCCACGGAAAGCGGAGGCGGGTGACATCATGGTTCCCCCAAGGAACGTTGAGGTTCAGCCCCGGTGCGGTGTTTGTTCCAAACCAGAGAAGCGGCCAGCAGGACGTGGCTGAAACTGAGGATACAGCTTCCTGCAGCCGAACGTGGGCCGCGCTCGCAGGGTTTTCCAAGGTCGTTCGCCCTAACATGGTCCCCATGAAAGCTGCCCGGCAGGCTCGCTCTGCTGCCGTTGTCATCAACGCTGGTTCCCGACGTGGCGCTGCGGCACGTGATCTTGCCGTGGACACGATGCGAAAGGCGGGCGTGCCGGTCTCCTCCGTGTACCCCGTGAAGTCAGGGGCGGAGCTTGCAGATGCGCTCCACCGGGCGATGACGGACGGTCACGACATGGTGGTCGTCGGTGGCGGTGATGGCACGGTGTCTTTAGCTGCGGGAGTGCTTGCCGGGACGGAGATCATACTTGGAGTCCTACCGTTGGGCACCGCCAACGATCTCGCCCGCACGCTTGAAATACCCAAAGGCCTGACTGAGGCGTGCGCCGTCGTCGCAGATGGGAAAGTAGTCGATATTGACCTCGGACGGGCTAATGGCCAGCCTTTCCTCAACGTCGCTTCCGTCGGTCTGTCGGTTGGTGTCACCCAGGCGCTGAGCCATCGTCTCGAACGGCTTATCGGGCCGCTGGCATATGGAGTTGCCACCGTGCGTGCCTACACGCGGCACAAGCCGTTCCGGGCGCGCCTGGAGTTTCCGGACGGGGATCATGAACCGATTGACCTTGAGAACTTGCTTCAAGTAGCAGTCGGCAATGGACGGCACTACGGAGGGGGCAACACGGTTTCACCGATGGCCGGGATCGACGATCACACTCTGGACATCTACGCGATCCTGGCAGCGCCGCTGAGGGAGCACCTAAAGATCGCCCGTTTGCTCAAGGATGGAAGCTTCGTTGAACACGAGCGTGTGTTCCATGTGGCCACGCGAAGTGTTCGTTTGGCCACTCAGCCCCCGATGCCGGTGAATCTGGATGGCGAGATCGCCGCGGTCACTCCCACCGAATTCACCGTTCAACGCAACGCGGTTCACGTCGTGGTGCCCCAAGGCAGCAGCAGCGCATCATTCGATGGGCGAGGTGTCAGCTGATCACCACCAGACAGTGTCTTCGCCTTCGATGTCTTCGATTGCCCATGTGAGTATTTCCAGGTCGAAGGGGGCTGGTTCCTGGGCTTCGTAGAGGAATGCTTCAAAGTTGGGCAGCGGCGCGCTGCCTCCCTCTGCCCAGTACATGACCCAGAGGTGGTCAAGGGTGACGTCGTGGTGTTCTATGAGGGTTCGTGCTGTCTGCCGTGGATCGTGCATGGCTGCTGTCCCCACTCGTCGTCGTTTGCCTCCTACGACACCTGAATGATCAGGCTCCTTAGTAATGCAATGTACCTTCTGCTCCCCGCGGAGGGCAACGTAGCCCTACGATGGTGCTCATGGAACCCACGGGACAAGCCGAGCACATCCTGAGCCTGCACGAACTGGTAACCGGGACTGCGGACATCAAGGGCATTTTGCAGGGCGTGACCGGCTTCGCTTCGAAAGCCATGAGCCAGGCCGCCGGGGCACCCATTGATTGCGCCCTGACTTTGCGTCGACGCAAACGAACGGCGACAGTCGCAGGAAGCAGCGATAAGGCGGTCGATCTTGATCACATCGAACAAAGCATAGGGCGGGGACCCTGCCTGGATGCCCTGGACGCAGGGCGCCCCATGCTCCTGGACGATGTCTCGACTGATACGTCGTGGCCGGAGTACAGCGTGGCGTTGGCGGCCGAGGGTGTCGGCAGCGCCTTGGGTGTTCCTATGGATCTCGGCGAAACATCGGAGGCCGTGCTCAACTTCTTCGCCCCTGTTGCCGGCTTATTCACCGACGAGGTTGTCCATGAAGCCGCCGCGTTCGCGGACGTCGCGGGTAGCGCCCTGCGCCTCGCCATCCGGATCGAAACAGTGGAGCAGTTGAATATCGACCTCAAGGCGGCGATGGCCAGCAGGACCACCATCGATCTTGCCTGCGGTGTGATCATGGCCCAGAACCGCTGCACTCCCGAGGAAGCTTTCGAGGTGCTGGGCAAAGCATCCAGCCATCGAAACCAGAAACTGCATGCGGTCGCTGCCGACATCGTGGCGCACATGAGTGGAAGTGACGACGTTTCCCTGAAGTTCGAGGACTGACGCCAAGACAGTACAGTTGTCGCTGTATACACCGTCTGCTGTATTCTGGGCGGATGGAAGCTCTCCTTCACGCCCCGGTGCTTGCGCGCTTCGGCTATGCCATCTCGGACGCCACCAGAGCCCGCGTGTTGCTAGCCTTGGCGGAAGCGCCCGCCTTCCCGTCTGAGCTTGCTGACTCCTTGGACGTTTCCCGGCAGAACATGTCCAACCACCTGGCGTGCCTGCGGGGTTGCGGCTTGGTCGTCGGTGTTCCGGATGGCCGAAGGACCCGCTACGAGCTCGCCGACGCGCGGTTGGGCCATGCCATCAAGGAGCTGATCGGTGTGGTTCTCGCTGTTGATCCCAACTGCTGTGCCCCGGATGGGACATGCTTGGCATGAGTGTCACCGCCCACACGGTTTCCAAGCGCCGAACCGTCCTGACACGTCGGATCCGGCTCTTCGCGGCTGCGACCATTGCGTACAACCTCATCGAGGCCGTTGTCGCTCTCTGGGCCGGCAACGTCGCGGATTCGGCGGCGTTGATTGGTTTCGGCCTCGACTCAGTGATTGAAGTAGCTTCGGCCATCGCCTTGTCCTGGCAGTTTTCCGCCAAGGATCCGGAACGGCGGGAGCACTTGACGCTGCGGATCATCGCCATATCCTTCTTCGCGCTTGCGGCATTCGTCACGGTGGACGCTGTGCGGTCGCTTACCGGAGGGGGAGAAGCACAGCATTCCACGCCCGGCATCTTTATCGCGGCGCTGAGTCTGGCCATCATGCCGATCCTGTCCTGGGCTCAGCGCCGTGCCGGACGCGAGCTCGGTTCCAAAACCGCCGTCGCGGACTCCAAACAGACGCTGCTGTGCACGTATCTATCTGCCGTGCTGCTGATTGGCTTGGTCTTGAACAGCACCTTCGGGTGGTGGTGGGCAGACGCTTGTGCCGCTCTGCTGATCGCAGGGATCGCGGCACGCGAGGGGCTCAACGCCTGGCGCGGTGATGTCTGCTGCACGGTGCCCGGTACGGCCCACGAAGGTGTCGCTACGGACTCGGCGTGCTGCGATGGGTGCCGTCCCGTGGGGGATGGCACCTAAAGGTATCGTTCCTTAGACACGGTTGGCGTACTCTGTGCCAATGGAGTCCGAAGTAAGGACCGTCGATTCACGCACCGGAATCAGCGTCCCCTGTTTTGTTCAGGGGCAGCTAGGGGAGGATGACGACGACGGCGGCGCACCTTTGGTCTTGTTGCACGCCTGGGGCGAATCGTGGCGGAGTTTTGAGCGGCTGATTGCCGCGCTCCCGGAATTTGTGATTGTGGCTCCGGATCTCCGTGGACATGGCGGGGCCGACAAACCTGAGTCAGGATACGCGTTGCCGGACATAGCAGAGGATATGTCTGCGCTTCTGGAGGCCTTGGGCATCAAGAAAGCACACGTGGTTGGGTCATCCAGTGGTGGATACGTGGCTCAACAACTGGCGGTGACGCACCCGGATCTTGTGACATCGCTGGTGCTGGTTGGCTCGCCGCTGAGCCTGCAGGGGAGACCGTCTTTCGCGGACGAGGTCGATACCTTGACGGACCCCGTTTCCGAGGCATGGGTCCGTGACTCATTGTCCTGGTACCGGTTGTTCCACACGGTGCCGCCCAGCTACATCGAGGCGCGTGTACAGGACGGCCTCGCCATGCCCGCGTCCATCTGGAAGGCTTCCTTGCGCGGTCTCTTTGAGGCTGTGCCACCGACAGAGACCGGCACAATCTCAGCTCCCACGCTTATCCTGTGGGGCGCTCACGACCATCTGGTGCCGCGGCATCATCAGGAAACCCTCGCCGGTCGCATCCCCGGCGCCCAATTGAAGATCTACGAAGAGACCGGGCATTTAGTGCTGTGGGAATGCCCGGATCGTGTGGCGGAGGACGTTAAGGCGTTCATTCAGGACTGAGTACTCGACACCCAACCGAGTAGTACCCCGCGGCGGAATCGAGTACAGACTACTCGTGACGGCCCATGAGCCAGCCCGATTCAATTGATGACAGTTGATCTCAATTGGAGTTCCTGGTCTCTGGGGGTTTGTTCTCATGTATGTTTCCTGCAACGGAGTGGTGGCCGAGGCCTGGCCCGCGTCAGCGGCGGTCGTCCGATGAATACGGGCATGGAATCAGCATTTATGTTCGCCGGGTCACTGCCAGGGCTGATATTGATTTCCCTTGGTCAGGCGATGGTTGTGATGTGCCTGTGTTTCGACATGGTGCGCGCGCTCTCCCTGCCAAAATCGCACCAGCGCTACGTGGCAAGCACCATTTTCAAGACCCTGGCCGTACCCTCAATCCTCGTCATGGGGGTCAGTGCGCTGATTGACGCATTGAGCTGGGCGTGGATCGACGTGACCATGAGCGTCGCGGTGTTGGTGATGATCATTTTCCGGTGGCACCACGATACGGACGAGGACAACTGGTGGAAGGGCAAGGGTAAGAAACTGGCACGTTGGGCACGGAAGCAATTTGCAGGCCCGCCAGTGGTGGCACCTTCAATGGGCTAAAGACTTCGTTCCTGAAAAGTCCCGGCCGGTGTGTTTCAAGACACGCCGGCCGGGACTTTTTCGTGTGGGAAAGACCATGGAGCCGTCGCAAATCCTAGGTTTAGCACAGGAAATGCGCAGGTCCGCGAGCATTGGCACAGGATGTCCCGAAGACCGGCCAACAGCGGGTTTGGCGGCGATATGTTGCTAGGGAGCTGGTAACGGACCAGCCCACATCTCCCCAACTCGCTCAGGAGTTTTGAAATGCTTGCTTACCTCCAAACCACCGCCTCGCGCCTCCGTCGTGAACAGACCGGCGCCACCGCCGTCGAATACGGCATCATGGTTGCCCTCATCGCCGTCGTCATCATCGTTGCTGTGACCCTCTTGGGCGGCAACCTCGTCGAGACCTTCAACAGCACAGCCTGCAGCATCAAGGGCGGCACGTGGACGGCTTCCGCCCCGGCCTCCGGTGGTAACCCTGCCGTCATTGGCAGCTGCTCCAAGTAACAAGGGTTGGGGGAAACCGGGTGGGTGGGTATTCCCACCCACCCGATCTTCCAGTCAAGTCGAAGTCCCACTGGCGGACTCCGATTCATCGCGCCCGGATTAGCCAAGGAGAAAGGCGGATTCCCATGGACAGGGCCTCGGAACGAGGTGCAGTGGCAGTGGAATTCGCACTCCTTGCCCCCGTACTGGTGCTCCTTGTTCTGGGCATCATGGAATTCGGAAGGGCTTACAACGCCCAGGTGACGATTTCCAACGCCGCCCGCGAGGGAGTGCGCGTTATGGCAATCTCGAACGACCAGTCGGCAGCAAGGACGGCGGCCAAGAATGCGGCCGCCACGCTCAATCCCAAGCTGGTCGACACGAACTTCACTTTCAGCGCCGCGAGCTGCACTCCCGGTGCCCAAATGTCAGTAACCATCAAGTACACGCTCAGCACCCTCACTGGAATCGCCGGGCCTTTCCCAATGCAAGGTGTAGGGGTCATGGTATGCGGCGGATAGCGGAGAGCGAGGACGGCGAACGGGGGGCTGTCGCCGTCCTCGTTGCCCTCATCCTGGTGGTGCTCCTCGGCTTCGCTGCCATTGCAGTGGATGTGGGAATGCTCTACTCGGAGAGGGCGCAGGTGCAGAACGGATCAGATGCCGCTGCCCTCGCCGTGGCTCAGAAATGCGCCGCCAACACAAGTGATCCGAATTGTTCCACCACGTCCCAGTTGGCCAAGGATATGGTCGATAAGAACGCGCTGGATGGGCTGGGCAACCTCAATTCGGTCAACCTTAACCTGACGAATCGGACCGCTACTGTCTCTGCCGGCGCGCAACAGGCCGGCCGTTCACCCAACTCCGTGTCCCTCTTTTTCGGGCGGGTGTTAGGCCTGAATACGGCTGACGTGATGACGTCTTCCACCGTTCAATGGGGCAGTCCCCTCGCCGGTACCACGCCGTTTCCGCTCGCGTTCTCCGTGTGCCAGGTGCGGGGTTACATTGGGGGTGCCGCCCAACTTCTGCAAGCCCACGGCAGTGGCGCCAACCCCAGCTGCATGTATGGACCTTCGGGTGCCGTAGTACCTGGCGGTTTTGGTTGGACCGTCCAGGACCTCAATTCCTGTGGGGGCACGATCGACCTCGCCCTCAGCGAGGGAGGCAGCGCGCCTGGTAACAGCGCCCCTGTGAATTGTTCAACCACGCTCAACAAGTGGGCCGACACCATCAACGCCGGCAAGGACACCATTGTGTTGCTGCCGGTCTTCAACGCAGTAACCGGAACGGGAAGCGGAGCGGTCTATCATCTGACCTCGTTTGCCGCGTTCAAAGTGATCGGCTGGAAGTTCAGCGGCAACAGCGGCCTGCCGGATACCTTTCGCAACACAAGCCCATACGTCCCTTCCGCGCTGTCCTGCACCGGGAACTGCCGCGGGATCATCGGGACTTTCGTCAAATACGTGTCGCTGGCCGACGGCTACTCGTTGGGGCCCGTCGACGCAGACGGCGCAACAATCGTGCGCCTGACCAATTAACTTTCCTACCCGAGCACAGGAGCAATAAGTGAAGTCACGATTGTTGGCGGGATCGGCAGCAGCTCTGCTGGCAGTCATCGGTGTGATCCTCGTCTTCTCCTACGCCCAGGGCGCGGACCAACGCGCCGTCCAGAACCTGGCCCCCGTTGATGTCCTCCTGGTCAAAGTGCCTATTCCGGCCGGAACCCCTGTGGAAGCCATGAAGGACTCCCTGACGGCCCAACAGCTTCCGGAATCGGCCGTCCCTGCTTCGGCCATACGCACACTGGGCGAATCTGCCGGCAAAGTCGCAGCGGTGGACCTTGTGCCGGGCGAACCGTTGGTTGCCGAACGCCTCGTGGCCCCGGAGGAACTCAAAACCTCGGGGAACGTGAAAGTGCCCGCCGGACTCCAGGAAGTCTCGTTCCAATTGGAGCCACAGCGCGTGGTCGGGGGACGCGTGGTGCCCGGAGATACAGTCGGTATCTTCATTTCGATGGCCAGCGGCGGAATTGAGGCCAAGCCGGACAAGGAAACCACGGAATTGACCATTCACAAGGTTTTGGTGACGGCCGTCCAACGGGCACCGGAGGCCGCAGCGAGCAACTCATCCACGCCCAGTCCCAGCCCCGGGCCCGCAGCCGCCGATCCGCGGGATAGTGCGCTGCCCACCGGATCACTGCTCTTGACCGTGGCCGTAAACGACGTCGACGCCACGAAGATCGTTTTCGCCTCGGAGTACGCCAAGATCTGGCTCAGCAAGGAGCCGGCAGATGCCCAGGAAAACGGGCCAAGGATTATCCAGAGGAGCGAGGTGTACAAGTGAGCCGCTTTGTCCTGATCACTCCCAGTGCTGAATTCGATCAGCGCCTGCGCCTGGCCGTGGCCGGCGGCCTGCCCGGAAGCGTGCAAACGTTCTTCACGAGCGTCCTGCCCGTGGATCCGGCTGAGCTGTTCGGTGCCCTTAGCCAGGAACAACTCGAAGTGCTCGTCCTCGGCCCCGATGTTCCAGTGGAGGATGCATTGCGGCTTGCGACCGTGCTCAATGTGCAGTTGCCGGAACTGTCCGTGGTTCTAGTCAGTGAGCCGGATCCGTCTTTTGTGGTCCAAGCGATGCGGTCCGGCCTCCGCGACATCCTGAGCCCCACGGCGGACGTGGCCGAGATCCGGGTCATGCTTGAGCGCGGGTGCCAGTCGTTTGCCAGCCGTCAGCGGACGTCAGAACCTAAACCACCCGGTGCTCCCAAGGGCTTGGTCATCGGCGTGTTTTCGCCAAAGGGCGGGGTAGGCAAGACGACGATTGCCACGAACATCGCCGTGGGCCTGGGAAAGATCGCGCCCATGAGCGTGGTGATCGTGGACCTGGACCTGCAATTCGGCGATGTCGCCTCTGGACTTTATCTCAACCCCGAACACACGGTCACTGATGCAGTGACACCATCAGCCAGCCAGGACTCCCTGGTGCTCAAGGCCTTCCTCACCGTCCATCCGGCCAGCATCTACGCCTTGTGCGCCCCCAAAAACCCCGTCGAAGCGGACGACATTACTCCCGACCAGGTATCGCGGTTGCTTGAGCAACTGGCTGAAGAATTTCAGTACGTGGTGGTGGATACGGCCCCCGGGCTCCCGGAAATCGGCTTGGCGGCGCTCGAACAGTGCACCGATGCAGTGTGGGTCACGGGAATGGACGTTCCAAGCGTTCGGGGCCTTCGCTCAGGTTTGGACATTCTGCGCCGGTTGAACCTGCTGCCGGAAACCCGGCATGTGGTGCTCAACATGGCTGACTCCAAGTCCGGTTTGTCGGTCCAGGATGTTGAATCAACTGTGGGCGCCCCCGTGGACGTCAGCATCCCCCGGTCCAAAGCGGTGGCGCTCTCCACCAATAGGGGAGTACCGGTCCTTCAGGACGCTCCGAAGGATCCGGCGGTCAAAGGACTTAACCGTCTCGTGGAGCGCTTCAACCCTGCGTGGCGGAGCACCGCCCAGCGGAAACTCCACCGAAGGGTGGTGGTCTCGTGAGACTGTCTGAGCGACTGCATGCGGTGGAGGACGACGGCGGGACGTCCGGTCCGTCGTCGGGGTCTGTTCCGCTGTCCGCCACCAAAGTCACGTTCGCCCAAGCTGCCCAGCAAGCCAAGACGACAGTCCCCAAAGCCACTGTTCCTGTAGAAACGGCTGGATCGCCGAAACCGAAGCTGGCCGTTCACGCGGACCCGCCCAGGCCTCGAACCCAGCAGCCGGTTGACGCCTTCGCTGCCATGAAGAAGCGAGCCGCGACGGCGTTGTTCGAGCGGCTGGGTGGACGGTTCAACGATTCTTCGATGAGTGAACAGGAGCTGCGGACCGCTGCCCGGGAAGAACTCATACGGATCATCGATGCAGAACAGGTCCCCCTGTCGCCTGAGGAACGCAGCCGGCTGGTAGCGGATGTGGCGGACGACGTGCTGGGCTACGGGCCGTTGCAGCGGCTGCTGGACGACGCAGAAGTTACGGAAATCATGGTCAACCGGATGGACCAGATCTACGTTGAACGGCGGGGAAAGCTGGTCCTCACGGATTCCGGCTTCAGCTCGGAGGAGCACCTGAGGAGGGTCATCGAACGCATCGTCTCCAAAGTGGGGCGTCGAATCGACGAATCATCCCCGCTGGTCGACGCGCGCCTGGAGGACGGCTCCCGCGTCAACGCCGTCATCCCGCCACTCGCCGTCGGCGGATCGTCGCTGACCATCAGGAAATTCAGCAAAGTGCCGTTGACCATCAGGAACCTCATCGACTTCGGCACCATGACCCCTGAAATCGCCGAGCTCCTCAATGCCTGCGTGAAGGCGAAGCTGAATATCATCGTTTCCGGGGGCACGGGAACCGGCAAAACCACTCTGCTGAATGTCTTGTCGTCGTTCATCCCCGAGGACAACCGCATCGTCACCATTGAGGACGCGGTGGAGCTGCAGATCCAGCAGCAACACGTGGTCCGGTTGGAAAGCCGGCCCCCGAACACGGAGGGCAAAGGGGAAGTGACGATCCGGGAGTTGCTTCGGAACTCTCTTCGTATGCGACCTGACAGGATCGTGGTCGGCGAGGTCCGCGGTGGGGAGTCGCTGGACATGCTGCAAGCCATGAACACCGGCCATGACGGCTCCCTCTCCACCGTGCACTCGAATTCACCGCGCGATGCCATCGCCCGCCTTGAGACCTTGGTACTCATGGCCGGCATGGACTTGCCGCTGAGGGCGATTCGAGAGCAAATTGCCTCCGCAGTAAATCTGATCATTCAAATCTCGCGTTTGCGCGATGGAACGCGTCGGATCACGCATGTGACTGAGGTCCAAGGCATGGAGGGGGACATCGTCACTCTTCAGGATGCGTTTGTCTTCGATTATTCGGCCGGGGTTGACGCACGCGGGGTGTTCCTGGGGAGGCCGGTCTCAACCGGGATCCGCCCGCGGTTCATTGACCGCTTCGAAGACGTGGGCATCCATGTTCCGCCTGAGCTGTTCTCGGCGCCCCTGGCAAACCCAACAACCGCAGGGAAGTCATGATGCTGCTGATTGGAATGGCCTTGATGCTTTTGGCGATTGTGGTCTTCGGGGTAGCGGTCATCCTGCCAAGAACACCTGACGTTCCCTTGGACCGGAGACGGCCGTACCAGGTGGGCGCGGGTTCGCAGTTGACCCGCTTTACAGGCTCGACGACAGATGCCCTCCATGGGGTCCTGGCCCGACGCAATGTGCAGCTCTTCAACCGCGAACAACTTGAGAACGCTGGCTTGCGCATGAGTCAGGCCGATTTCATTGTCCTGGTGATCGCCGGTGCGATAGTCGGGGCCTTGATCGGGCTGATCGTGGGCGGGGTCCTCGTCGCCGTCCTGTTTGCCCTCCTGGCCCCGGTGATCGCCGGACTTGTCCTCAGGATACGGGCCGGCAAACGGCGTGAAAGATTCGATGATCAGCTTGGGGACACACTCCAACTGCTCTCCGGAGGCTTACGCGCCGGCCACAGTATCCTGCGCGCCATCGACGCCGCAGCTGTGGAGTCCGCCAGTCCCACTGCCGAGGAAATGCGCCGAATCATCACGGAGACGAGCCTGGGGCGCGACCTGCAGGAATCCTTGAACGATACGGCCGAGAGAATGCGCAGCGAAGATTTTGTCTGGATAGCCCAAGCGATCCAAATCAACCGTGAAGTGGGAGGAAACCTGGCGGAAGTGCTGGATCAGGTGAACGAAACCATCCGCGAACGCAGCGAAATCAAGGGACACATCAAATCCTTGGCTGCTGAAGGAAAGTTCTCGGCCTACATCCTGATGGCACTTCCTTTTGGAATTGTCATCATGCTCATGCTCGTCAACCCCGGGTACATGAATGTCATGTTCACGCATCCCCTCGGGTGGGGAATGATTGCAGGCTCAGCAATCCTCATGACCATTGGTGGTCTTTGGATGCGCAAGATCATTGACCTGAAGTTTTGAGGCGGGAACCGTGAACCCTCTCTTGGCGCTTTCCTTGCTGTTGGTGCCCCTGCCGCTTGGCTACTTTGCCTGGTCTTTCCTTTCGGTAGACCGGAAGACCCCGCGCGCTGTCCGTGAGCTTCTGTCCCGGGGACACGCCGTCACGGAAGCCGAGGAGCAAAGACAAGCCGGAATGCTGGAAAAGCTCGGGTATCGGCTGACTCCAGGGAGCTATGTCCAGAAGCTCGATAGGTTGCTTTCGCTCGCCGGGCGTCCTCCATCGCTGCCTCTCGGCCGTGTCCTTGCAGCGAAGCCGGCGCTTGGATTCTGCGGCGCGCTCTTGGGCCTGTACATCAGCACCAACAGCTCGAACGGGATCATGAAGCTCGTGGGGATTTTCGTGGTTTTGCTCGGCTACTTCATCCCGGACCTGCTGCTTTACAGCAAGGGCCAGGAAAGGCAGAAGACCATACAGTTGGAACTCGCGAACACCATGGACCAGATGCTGATTTCGGTTGAGGCGGGGCTTGGCTTCGAAGGCGCCATGGCGCGGGCGGGGGAGAACGGAAAGGGCCCGCTGGCGGAGGAACTGGTGCGAACGCTGCAAGACATGCAGGTGGGGCGGAGCCGTCGCGAGTCCTATTTAGCGTTGGCGCAACGTACCAACATCCCTGAGCTCCGCAGCTTCGTGCAGGCGGTAATCCAAGCTGATACTTACGGAATTGCCATTAGCCGCGTCTTGAAGGTCCAAGCAAAAGTCATGCGCGTGAAACGCCGGCAACGGGCTGAAGAGAAGGCCATGAAACTTCCGGTAACAATTCTGTTCCCGCTTTTGTTCTTCATTTTTCCGGTCTTGTTTATTGCCATCCTTGGTCCGGCGGTTATCAATACCATCGTCACTTTGAGCGGTGGCTAGGCGCATAAATCAACTTTCAGCCAGTGCCAGCGGACGCTCAACAAGAAAGGACTAAGTTTCCCTCAAGATCAGCGCAGGAACCGTTTTATCCGCCACTTTGAAAGTAGCATCAAGCTATGTTCAGTTCAGAATTCATAGACGTCAATGAGGAGCCGGACCCCGTTCCCGTTGCCGTGGCGTCCAACCCGAGCGCACTACGGGGTGCCCGCATGGCAATGCATCCAATACTCGACCTCGCGGAATTCCAGTTCCTGGAGGATCAAGTTGACAACCCCTTGACTGCGCGGACATTTGCCGGCGACTTCGCCAAACTTTGGAGTGTACGTCTTGGGATCCTCGAGGCCGCTGTGGAAGGCGGAGACTCCACTGCTGCTTTGGACGCTATTTTGAGCCTGCGGACGTCGTCCACCATGGTTGGCGGCGTCCGGTTGGCTATTCTTGCAGAGCAATTGGAAGAATACATACGGAACGGCGACATGGGAGAGGTCCAGCCGCTCCTCGCGGATGTTGCCGAATGCGGCGACCGCACCGTCCAGGAGTTGATGGACAGCTACGTACTCAGGAACCTATAAATTCAGTTGATTGTTCCGTCTGGTTGCTTCGGGGCGAGCCGGTATCCAACCCCTCGCACTGTTTGCAGGAAACGTGGTGACTGCGGATCTTCACGGAGCTTCCGGCGAAGGTTACCGATATGGGTCTCAACAGCCCGTTCGTCTGCTTCGCTGATATAGGCGTCATCGTCGTAGTAATCACCGCGTGCAGCACGAACAAGGTCAGCGCGCGTGCGTACTTCCCCCGGGTTCTTTAGTAAATCGAGCAGCAGGTCGAACTCGCTCCTGGTCAGGGGCAGAGGAACACCACTGAGTGCGACCGATCGCGCCTTGTAGTTCACCGTAAGGCCGTTGTGCTCGATCAGGGCTTCGTTCCGCCCAAGAGAACCGGATGGAACCGCGCCGCTCAACTCCTCGGCCGAGGCCATTGCCCAGGAACGGGGCCTACGCATCATGGCCGTGACCCGTGCGCGCAATTCCCGGGGGAGGAATGGCTTCTTAACGTAGTCGTCGGCGCCCGTCAGGAATGCCGTCAGAGTGTCCGGCTCGTCTCGTCTCGCGGTCAGCATGACCACGTAGGCGTCACTAAATTGGCGGATTCGCCTAAGGACCTCATGGCCGTCCATATCCGGAAGTCCAACATCCAGTGTGACCGCCACTGTTTCGTGGTGTCGGACTACTTCCACACCTTCACGTCCGGTTGCGGCTGAGTGCACCTCAAAGCCGGCCTCCGTCAGGATGGCACCAACCAGGTTCCGGACGTCCTCGTCATCCTCAATGACAACAGCAACCCCAGGCTCGCTCATTGATATCCTCGAGTCGGCGCGCATTGCCGCAAGGCCCAGCGCAATGCGGTAAGCGTCACCTCAATACGTACCTTACAAGCTTCGAAGTCAAATCGCACCTAATATGTGGAGGATGCTTCCTGTCAGCGTCCGAGTACATTGTGTTTGACACCCATGCCCCGTGACTAGACAGGCGGTGTCAAATACGTGACATTGCTATCGGAACGGTGCGAAAGAGCAATTGATCCGGGAATTGCCAACGAAGGGATGCAGACTTGAGCGAGCAGGCTTTCATTCGCACAGCAGCCCGTTTCTTCCGGAAACTGCAGCCCAGGGTCCGGGTGGCTGTTTGTGAATTGCCGCTGGCCCTGGTTGTGGCAGCCGTAGCGGTTGCCGCACCGGCTGTGTGGCCGGCGCTGGTCCAGAATTGGTTGTTCCTCACGGGCGTCCTTCTCCACGGGCTTCTTTTCCTGAGTTGCTTCCTGGTCCCTTGGGAGCGTTTGGCACCTAACGCAACCATGGCAATCCCGATCCTGGACCTGGTGGCGCTCGCCTTTCTGAGGACCGGAGCTTACGACGTGCTGCCGGGCCTTGGCATCATCGCACTCTTTCCCGTCATCTGGTTGTCGGCCTCAAACCTGCTTCCCAGGGCCAGCCTGATCCTGAGCTTTGTTGGTCCGCTTTTCATCGCCTTTCCGCCGTTCCTCGTGCATTTTCCGAACCCTAATTCTTCCGATATTTTCGCCGTAGCCATTTCACCCATCGCCATGTTGGTTGTGGCCGTTGCCATCCGCTTGGCCAGCTCCAGCGGCAGGATCCAGCAAGCACGGGTCAGGCAACGCGACCAGGCCTTGCGGCAATTGCTGGCCGCCAGTAGAGATCGGGAAAAGCTGCTCGAAACAATCCTGGACACGATCGACGTCGGAATTGTGGCCGTGGACTCCAGCGGCGAAAACCTCCTCACTAATAGTCAGCAGAAAGAATTTCTGCGACTGAGCGAAGGGAACCTGCTTTTCGGGCAGGACCGGCACACTCCGCTTTCTGATGAAAAGAGCCCTCTTCAGAGGGCCATAAATGGCGAAACTTTCTCCGATTATCTTGTCTGGTTAGGTGCCGAGACGGGACAGAGGGCAATTTCGACGGCGGCGAGCTCCATGAGGAACGACGCGGACGGCGCCTTCGGCGGAGCGGTCATCGTCTTCCGGGACGTGACCGACGTCGTTGAGGCCCTTGCAGCCAAAGACGAGCTGGTTGCCAACGTCTCGCATGAATTCGGATCGCCGTTGACCTCGATCCTGGGGAACTTGGACTTGGCGCTCCGCGGCTCGCAGGAAGTCCCCCCGGGACTGCGGAGTCGTTTGGAAGTCGCAGAGCGCAACGCCGAGCGACTCCGGGCACTGATGGATGACTTACTCTCTTCAGCAGCTGCTGTGGACAGTATCCACCTTCGGCGTACCGATGTGGCGGGTTTGGTCGAGAACAGCTTGGTCTCCGCCCATGCGCAGGCCGACGTCGCCAATGTTGGCCTCGTTGCCGATGTGCCGTCGCCGCTGTGGGCAGAGGCCGATCCTTTGAGGCTGGGGCAGGCCCTGGATAACCTCGTGTCCAATGCCATCAAGTACTCGCCGGGTGGCGGGCGGGTGATGGTGCGGGCGGCTAGGAACAATGGATGGATCCGTCTCGAAGTCCAGGACACCGGCATCGGTATGACGGCCGAGGAGACGGCCAAGATTTTCACTCGGTTCTTCCGGACTGGCGCTGCCCGGCAGGCGGCGATACCCGGCGTCGGACTTGGATTGTCCATCACCAAGTCGATCGTGGAGCGGCACGGAGGCCATATCACCTGCAGCAGCAAGCCGGGACAGGGGAGCACGTTTACACTGTTGCTCCCGGCACTGCAGGCTACGGAGAGCGCCGACTAGCCTACTGGCTCGACCACCTCAGGCCCTCAGAGAATTGCGGTCATCACGTTCCAACCCGTGCCAACTCTCGTCGCTGTGGGCCAGGCCGATGCTCCCTGGCCTGCGTAGAGCCAGAGCTCACCCGCAGCGTTGCGGGCAAGAATGTCTGCCCTTCCGTCTCCATTGAAGTCTTCCGGGCCCACGAGGGAGTTCATTGAGCTCCAGCCCTGCCCTATGACCTGCCGGGGCAACCAGCCACCAAATCCGGTAGGTGGGTAAAGCAAAAGCGTCCCTGCCCCGTCTCGGGCCACGAGATCAGTTGATCCGTCTCCGTTGAAGTCTCCAACCCCGGTAATTTCACTGAGTCCGTTCCAGCCAGTACCGATTCCCGATGCGATCTTCCAGCCGCCCTTGCCGTCGCCGCGATATGCCCACAAGGTGCCGCGACTGTCCCGGGCAGCGAGGTCTGCGACTCCATCCATCTCCATATCGATGGGCTCGATCGCGGTCATGCCCTGCCAGCCGGTCCCGACCTGCACGCGTGGCTTCCAGCCGCCAGCGCCGTTTCCGGGATACAGCCAGAGGAGCCCGTGTCCGTCACGGGCCAGCACGTCACTGTTTCCGTCGCCATTGAAATCACCAGGGGCCACAAGGGCCGTCATGACGTTCCAACCTTGTCCCACTTGGAGGCGGGGCAACCACCCCCCTGACCCATTGCCCGGGTAAAGCCACAGCAGGCCTGCGGTGTCCCGGGCCAGGACGTCGGAGTTGCGATCCCCGTTGAAGTCGTTCTTGCGGAGCCGTTCCGCGTTTCCATCGATGACCCCCAGAGTGAAGAGAAGGGTGTTGACTACGTAAACCTTGTTATTGATGGGATTCACGGCCACTGCATCGGGGTCTTGTTGAGTGGAAACTGCGGTTGTGCTGTTGTTTTCTTCGTCGTAGATCGTAATGCCGCGACGATCCATCACTGCATAAACTTTGCTATTAGAGGGGTTAACAACCAGCTTCTTAATATGCGTTGGCGTTAATATCTGTGCAGTTTTCGTCATAGTTGTACCGTCGATGGCTTTGATAAGCCCTTCAGTGGTGCCAGCTACATTGACGTACACCCTGTCCGTAGTCGGATTGACTACCAGCGACCTCAGGGAGCCGTTGACGGCAAGGGATCCGGTGATCGTGTCACTGGCTCCGTTAATAGCGATCAGGCTTGATCCGTGTGCTGGCCCGGTTATCGCGTAGATCTTGTTCTTGACCGGATTCACGGTCAGGGCGAGAAAGCCTCCCTCGCCGATGGACACTGTGGATACTGCCTTGCCATTCCCATCAAAGACGGAAATAGCTCCTGCGGAAAGAACGTAAACCTTGTCAGTGACTTCATTGACCACGATGTCCTGCGTCGCTCCGGAAGTTGGTACTGACGTAGCCGTATTGGAAGCACCATCGATGATAGTCAGACGGTTCCCTGCACTGCCGTAGACCCTATTGGTTTTCTCGTTCACTATCAGGTTTTCGAGAGCGGCGTCCCCAATTGAGGTGACCTTTTGAGTCACCTCGTCCACTGCGGCTATGGAGCCCTCGGTACTGAGGTAGACCCTGTTGGTCACGCTGTTCACGGCGATGTCCGTCGCCGTGGGCTTCCACCATTCACTCTTGCCGGCGGCACCCCTAACGCGATACACGCCCTCCGCGGTCGATACATAGGCTGTATCCGTCACCGGATTCACAGCGATGTCATCAGGGTACGCGCCAACGGAAATATTCCCCGTAACAACGTCCGCGTTTGCCGGCGCCGCCGTGGTGGCCGAGATCAAAGCCAGTGCCAACCCGACGGTTACCGAGCCCGCAGCTGCCCTATGCCGCCGTCGTGCTCTTACCGCCCCAGGCGCTTGCGGTCCTTCCGAAACAGCGTTCATGGTATTCCCCCAGAAGTCATGACGCCGTAGTGCGTCGATACCGGAAGCCTACAGCTGACAGGCCGGCGCTCTGCAGTTGCGGTCTTCCGCAAAGGAGCTGCCCGATAAGGGTGGCGCTCCACGGTGACGCGCGCCTACTGATTGACGGGTTGCACTGGCACGAGTTCACTTGAACGGCGCATGCTCTAAGTGGAACGGTTATATCAAATTTCGCATTTTTCCAGCGGCTTTATAGTGTTTGTACATGACAAACAAGGGGAAGAATGTCCGAAAAGCGGTAATTCCGGCCGCTGGGTTGGGAACTCGATTCCTTCCCGCCACCAAGGCTATGCCAAAAGAAATGCTTCCTGTGGTGGATGCGCCGGCAATCCAATATGTCGTCGAGGAGGCCGTTGGTGCGAACCTCACCGACATCCTGATGATCACGGGAAGGAGCAAACGAGCACTCGAAGACCACTTCGACCGGGCGCCTGCTCTGGAACATACCCTCGCACTCAAAGGCGATCAGACACGGCTGGACGCTGTTCAACATGCCTCTGGCCTGGGGCCGATTCACTACGTGCGCCAGGGAGAGCCCAAAGGGCTGGGGCACGCCGTCCTTTGCGCACGTCAGCACGTAGGCGATGAGCCGTTCGCGGTGCTTCTGGGCGACGACCTGATCGACGAACGGGACCAACTCCTGACCACGATGATGGAGGTCCAGGCTGCGACAGGCGGGTCGGTCATTGCCTTGATCGAGGTGGAACCTTCGCAGATCAGCGCTTACGGCTGTGCGGATATTTCGGCTGTGGATGGCGAAACGTACGTTCGCGTCAACAGCTTGGTGGAAAAGCCTGCTGTGGATGAAGCGCCCTCCAACCTGGCAGTCATAGGCAGGTACGTGCTTCACCCCGCGGTGTTTGACGTGCTTGAGAAGACGGAACCCGGTCGTGGCGGCGAAATACAGCTCACTGATGCGCTGCAAACTCTTGCCACGGCAGAAGGCGAGGGTTCCGGCGTTTACGGCGTGGTCTTCCGAGGCAGGCGTTACGACACCGGCGACAAGCTCAGCTACCTGAAGGCCGTCATCACATTGGCTTCAGAGCGTGCTGAGTTCGGCGAAGACCTCAAAGCCTGGATGAAGGGATTCCTGGACTAGCAGCTCTAAGCGCATTCGGGCTTTCCGACCAGTGCGCTTGAATATCCCGCCAGCCGGTATAGTAGGTTTTCTTCGCTGGCTTGCTGGTGAAGATCCACACACAAGATCCGTCCCCACCCACCCGGGTGTGGACGGATTTTTGTTCGGAGGTCCAGCTGATGGTCAGTGTCCTAGCTGAACGATATTTCGCGGACCGACTGAACGTGGCTCTTCAGTCGCGTTTCCTGTGCACGGTTGGTCTCGTCATAGAACCACCATTGAATATTGCCTTCTGTTGCCTTTGCCGCAAGGATCACTTCTTCCGTTTCCAGACCCTCGTTGATAACGTATTTAGGCATAATTCCTCCCCAATTTGAGTGCGGTGCGCGCCCACTCAGCCCCAATGTCTCGAGCTCGCTGCGAAAGCAAGCCCGGAGAGGATTCTATCCCAGATACCTTTCCGGAACTTTCAGCCAGGTCTTGAACGTGCGATATGACAAAACGCCGTCCATATGACATCACAATTCTTGTCGACCGGGATGTGATGTAGTGTTGCACTCGAAGGCTTCCCGTGTGCGGAGTGGTTTCTAGACATCTCCACTGCCACCCGGGGGGCTTTCTTCATTTCGGTGACGCTGAGCTGCGGGCGTGATCCGGATTCCTTTACCTGCGCCTGCCCGCACCCCGCGTTAGTTGCCTTTTTCCAGGCTGTGAGCTGTCACGTACGCTCCCAATTGGTCCTTGGAAAGCGCGGAGGAAATTTCCGAAATGGCGTCGGTGTCTGCAACAACAATCGACTGGCCATCCAACGAAGTCCCGGTTCCAAGTGTGGGCAACGTAAACATTACGGTGTCAGTGGCCCTGATGTCCCTGAGTTCCACAGCGAGGCTACCGATGGCAGCGGCGTCGAAGCTCTTGTCGACGCTGACGAACGGCGATACTGCGCTCACCATGCTGTTAACGGTTACGGGGTTCGTCAGGGTTTCACGGGCGATCGTCTTGCTGATGATCGACTTCAAGTAGGCCTGCTGGTTCCGTACGCGTTGGTAGTCGCCATCACTGAAAGACTTGCGTTCGCGTACAAAAGCAAGCGCTTCGTCACCGTTCAGAGTCTGCTTGCCGGCCGGGTAGTAGTGCCCCTTCATCGGACCCGACGCAGGGGCGAAGGGAATCTTTACGTCTACTTCGACGCCGCCCAAAGCGTCCGTGAGGCCCTTGAAGCCCTCGAAATCCACCATGGCCACGTGATCGATCCGCTGCTGGAAGAGTGACTCGACTGTTTGCACCATAAGGGGAACGCCGCCGAGGGCAAGGGCCCCATTGATCTTGGATTCGCCCTTTCCAGGGATGGTGACCCACAGGTCACGCATAAGGGAGACCGCGTAGACGTTCTTCCTGTCAGCAGGAATGTGTACCAGCATCAGCGTGTCTGCACGCTGGTCAGTGGCCGCTGCCGTATCCACGTCAAGTTCATCCGAGCCCCGGGTGTCACTGCCCATCACGAGGATATTCATCGGGGCGGGCGCACCATTGGCGGGTTCGGTCTTCTGTGGCCTTGTTGATTCTTCCGGGAAGGCAGTCTCAATCTTGGTGGTGCCCGAATTGAATGTTTGCGCCAGATTGTAGAGGTAGGCGCCGCCAATGAGGCCTGCGATAAGTACTACAGCCGCAAAGCCGATCAGTACATTTCGCGCGGTCTTTTTGGGGCTCCTCTGACGTCGAGGACGGGACTCGGTCTCGGCAGTTTCGGTATCAGTCGGGAGCGTCATGTGTTCCTTGGTGTCGGCATCAGCAGTGTTGATTCTATCAATGGGTCCTGCAAGCTCTTCGAAGCTTCCCCGGAAGCGGGGTCAGCCGCGCTCGGAATACGGAATTTCGTTCTCTACTCCCCAGCCGTTGGTGACGCGGACGGTGTAATACTCCCGGGGATCCAAAGTCGTCGCACCGACATCAACGCTGATCATCTCCAACCGCGGGTGAAGGTCCCTGTCTTGTCCGTAAGCGACGTCTGAACTGCTGGGCTCGGCCTTTTTCTCTTCAACCTCTCCATTGCGCAAAGTCCACCTGATTTTCGCAGTACCCCCTACCAGGTTGAAGCCGCGTATCAGGACCTGACCAGCGGCGGGATCAAATTCAGTGTCCGTGATAACTGGTGATGTGAAACCGGATTCAAGCTGAACCTTCAGGGGTGTCCCGGTCCCTACACAGGTGAAGTAGGAGTCCCACATGAAGGAGATGACTTTCCTTGCGACTGCCATCTGCTGAAGCTGCCTGTCCATCCTCGCCAGGGTGGTTTGTCCTCGAAGGCTATCGCCACATTGGTTGGAGTCGGTCGCCGGGGCCATGCCTTCCAGGTTTGCCCACAGCACAGCGTCCGTACCAGAGACTCCCGCCGCCGCCGCGCTGAAGTATTCGCTGTTCGGGGCTACGTACTTGTCGCCCCATGATCCGTTGCCGACGATTGACGCCGCGAAGGGGTCGACTGACGAGGCAGCGTCGCTCTTGAAGTAGGCCGCCCCTTTCCCTGTTCCCATGCCGTCCTGTATCGCGATGTTCAGGACGAGTCCGCTCGCCGTTTGTGCGATTTTTCGCATTCCGTTCTTTGCATTCTCAGGGCTGACGTTTGCTGCGTTCACACGCGACTCGATGTAAGGGCTTACGATCGCGGAACGTGAGGGAAGGGCCTTGCGTATTGCCTTGTTCTGCATCTCGTAAAGGGCCAAAATCGGATCGAAGAACGGACTATCGCTGACGGGCATTTCGACGTGATGGTAGAAGCCTGCCAGGCCTTCAACGTCATTCGCGGACGCTTGATGCAGAAGAAAACGCTCAGTGAACAGCGAAAGCGTGCGCTGATATGAAAGGTCGGGCAGGTAGTCGAGGTCGGACCTCTTAACCGGCGCGGGCATGCCCATATAGAACTTCATGTCCAGCTCGCTTGCTGCTGCGGCCAGCGAGGCGGAAGGGTCGTCCGCCGTCGCGCTGGTGCCACCGGCAACCACCAACTCATACTCGCCGTTGGGCGAAACGCAGTCCGTGCCCTGGGTGGGAAGCAGAAATACGGTGTACAGCTTGCCGTCGCTCTTGAGCGTACGGTCCTTTGGGCACTTTAGTGCCGCCTCGTCCCAATGGGTCCCGTCCGAGTAGATGAAGTAACGTTTTACTGTCGCATCACCGGCAACCGCTTCGGCGCAGTTCTTCCCGTCAATAAGGCAGTCGACGGGAAGTTCATCCCTCGAAACAGGTCTTACCAAGGTGCCGAACGTTATCGCTGTATCGCCGCCGACTGCCTTGATATCGGCCAACTTCTGCCTATTAGTCGAGGCACTTCCGCTGGCGGTGACAAAGAATCCGCTGATCGGATAGGTGGGTTTTGATGCTGTTCGGCTTGGTTGCTGCGTCGGTGCCGCTTTGGGGAAGACAATGACCGCGACAATCACGGAAACAGTGGCAAGAAGCGACAGAGCCCAGATGAGGGCTCGTTGGCCGGAACGGCGTTTGCCCGATGGTCCTACGTCGGCCATTGCGGATCCTTGACTTGGGGTTGGCTGAGTCAATGCTCTGGGAGGGTCTCTGTCTTCGAACCGGGACAGTCGCACCACGACAAAGCTTGACAGAGATTTATTGCATGGTCCCACTCGAACCCTTACGTGGATCTTCAAGGATGCGTGCGCAAAGGGCTCAACGCAGAGTTATGTAAGAAATTTCACAGTTTTCGGTGCCGCATGATCGGCATGGTCGCCGGACGGCCAAATGGCAGCCCTTGAGGCGGCTGCGGGCCTCTGCAGGTCCAGATAATCTGAGCGGGTGCGCCTTGACCCAACTCCCTGGTGACGTCGGGTTGCCAGGGCTGCAACACGTTTGAAATACGGTTCCAGTAAGCTAGGTGTGAACATCCACTGTCTTGACTTTTGGTTGTGTCGTAATGCTGGTACCCGAACGCGGCACGAGGCAACCTGGTCGGGTCTCGCGGCATCCACTGGGGGCACGAAAACTTTGAGTACTAACGCAAGGGCACGCAAGGCCCACCGCTTGCGCGCGGCCATTGCAGCCGCAGTACTGACACTGACGACAGCAACGCTGCCCCTGCAGGCAGCCGTTGCCGACGATGCTTCAACCGACCCTGTTGCACCCCCGGTCGAGCCAACCCACAGTCCTTGGCCAGGTCCCGTCGTCACGCTCCCGCCCGTCTTGGAGCCCACCCCGCCAGCGGAGACGCCACCGGCTCCCATCGAAACAGCGCCTCCAGTAGCTCCACCTGCTCCGATCGAGACCCCCGCGCCCGCAGAGCCAATCGCACCAGCGGGGCCCGTCCAACCGGTTCCGGTTGCCACGCCCGAGGTAGCGATTCCCGAAACGTCTGCCTATCCTCCTCCCCAGGTTGTTCAGATTCCTGACGTAGCGGAGGTGCCGGTTGAGCCGGCACCCGTCGCAACGGAATCTGCCGCGGTGGTCCCCGCGGCTCCAACGCCCTCGGCTACACCGACGCAGCAGCCTCGCGTAGATGCCGTGCAGGCAGCCGTGTCGGCAGCGACAGGAAGCCCTTTGGTGGTCCAGATTCTGATGGTTGCGTTTCTTATTGCCTCCGGCTTCGCTTACTTCCGCGCCATCGGGTCCAAGGGCATGAGGGTCCCCACCAGGTCCGTGAAGTAGCTCGCGAAGGATGTCGAGTGATCAACAGCAGACTCTTCTGTCGCGCCCTCAGCCCCGCCTTACGCTCCTGACCCATTCGTACTGGCCGGAACACAGCCCGCCCCAACGGCGCTGGAGCGCGCTCCTCAACGAGTTCCGCAAACAGGATTGGCAAATCGATGTGGTTGCGCCAGTTGCGCATTCACCAGCGGGTCGCCGCGACTTGCCGCCTGGGCTGGCCGGACGGGCTTTCCGGTCCCAGACCGGCGTGCACGGCGAAGAAATCCGCAGGGTCCCTTACCTGCCCCACGGGAAAGCTCATGTCTGGCGGCTTCTCGACCAATGTTTCTCAGCGTTGTGGACGGTACCCGTCGGTTTGATGACCCGTCGGCCCGAAGTTGTCATTGTCACCGTTCCAAGCCTGCCGATCATGGCTTCGGGGTACGTGCTGTCACGCCTTCGCCGCGTGCCGTTGATTTTGGAGATGCGCGACGCCTGGCCTGACCTCGCAAGGGATGCAAGGCTCGTGCAAGGGCGGGTCAAGAGCGGTTTCGAGCTCTTCGCTGACTTTGTCCAACGTCGGGCCGATCTTGTCGTGACTGTCACAGAAGGGTTCGCCGAGGTCCTTCGGGGCCGGGGAATAGCCAATGTTGCGACGATTTCGAATGGTCTCAACGTCAATTCCCTCCCGGTCCTTCCTCAGCCACCGTCCGAGCGCGGCATCTTCGAAGCGCTGTATCTGGGTAACCACGGGGAGAGCCAAAAGCTCGAGACAGCGATCCGAGCAAGCGCAATAGTTGGTGAAGGCATGCATTTGCACTTGGTCGGTTACGGTTCGCGCACCCGCTTCCTACAGAAACTCGCCCGCGAGCTGGGTGCTCCGGTGACATTCCATCCGCCGCTGCACGGACAGGACGTGTTGGACCGCTACGCATCCGCCGATACTTGCATAGTGTCCCTACGCGATGACTGGAAGTCCTTCGAGACTACGATCCCTTCCAAGACGTACGAAGTCCTGGCCTTGGGGCGTCACGTGACCGCGGTCGTGAAGGGCGAAGCCGCCCGGGTGGTGGCCGAGGCCGAAGCGGGTGACATCGTTCCCAGCGATCCGCACGCTCTCGCTGCCCTTTGGAAGGAACTAGCGGCAAACCGCGAGCGTCTTGTGAGATCCAGTGTCAGTCGTGAATGGGTGAGCGAACACGCCGACTACGGGATACTTGCCCGACGCTATATGGAACTGATCCAGAATCTGTTGGCCAGCAAGGGCCGCAAGAAGTGATGTCGCTACGGAACCTTAAGCTCGTTTTCGGTGTCATCAGAGAGAACCTGGCAGATGATCCTGCCCAGTTCGCAATTCAGGTGGCTCGAAGGTTTCCCTCGCGGTTGGTGACGCCGATCGCCCGCGGAGTGAGAAAAGTGGCACCAGCTTCATCGGTTGCAGTGCCGGTCCTCCTGGCCGAGTTGATGAGTGGTAACGCCTCTGGGCTGAAACGCAGATTGAACGTTGCGCTTGCTTCCAAGGTGGCGCCAGCGAAAGCCGCAAGATTTGCAGAGATTGCAATGGCAGCAAACGACCTCCCGCTCGCGGACCGGTTCCTTTCAATGTCCCGGGGCACCAGTGGCAACGCCGCCACCATGGCGCGTCGTTTTTGGTATGACGGCGCAATTTCCGAGGCCATAGCCGTGCTGGCACAGGACTCTGACCGCTCACACAAGCGGGGCAGCGTGCAACTGTGCCGACTGCAGTCCGAGCAGGCCGTCCTCGACGGCTGGATGCCCGCCTTGCCATCAACTCCCATGGTGCCCGAACCCAAACGGGTTCTTCACCTCTTGACCAATTCACTGCCGCACACCCAGAGCGGGTACGCAAGGCGGTCGCACGAAATCCTGCTCGCCCAGAAGGCCGCCGGGTGGGAAACGTTGGCAGTAACCCGACTGGGCTACCCCGTGCTCGTGGGCAAGCTGGGAGCCGGCCTGGTCGATGTCGTTGACAACGTGCGCTATCAGAGGCTTCTGCCACCCCGCATGGAGCCCACCACTTCCGGCCGCCTTCAGCAACAGGCAGAGGAGTTGCTCAAGCTCGCCCTGGAGTTCAGGCCGAGCATCATCCACACCACCACCCACTACGCGAACGCAATCGTAGCGAGGGCAGTTGCCCAGGCACTTGGTATTCCGTGGGTGTATGAAGTCCGTGGACAGTTGGCCGACACGTGGGCATCTACCAGGGGCCCGGAAGCGACAGCAAGCGAACGGTATCGGCTCTTCCAGGACAGGGAATCGGATTCCATGCTGTCTGCCGACCTGGTATTTACCCTTGGCGAAGCCATGAAGGCCAACATCGCGGCCGCCGGCGTGCCTGCCGAGCGGATCCTTTTGGCTCCGAATGGCGTCGGCGGAAGTTACCTGGAGGCTCCGCTTTCTGTGGCCGAGGCGCGCCGCCAGCTTGGGCTGGATGTCGATGCGCAGATCGTGGGAACCGTAAGCAGCCTGGTGGATTACGAGGGCCTCGACGATCTGATTGCCGCTTTTGAAGTGCTGGCGCCGGAGCATCCCAGGCTTCAGCTGCTGATCGTCGGTGATGGCGCTTCGATGCCTGCGCTTCAGCATCAGGCGGTCAAGACGGGCCTCGGAAACAGAATCAGATTCGTGGGGCGGGTGCCGGCTTCACTGGCACGAACCTACCATTCGGCTTTCGATGCCTTCGTAGTTCCGCGTAAGAATCTTGGTGTGACGCGTTCTGTGACACCATTGAAGCCGGTAGAGGCCATGGCGTGTTCCAGGCCGGTCCTCGCCAGTGACCTGCCCGCGCTGGCGGAGATTGTGGACCATGGGGTAACGGGCTTGCTGGTACGCCCGGAGGATCCGGCTGAACTAGCCCGGTCTTTGGCGCAGCTTCTGGCGGATCCTCCGCAGATGACGGCCATGGGGATCGCAGGTCGGGATCTTGTGCTGTCCACGCGCACATGGGACGCCAATGCTGCTGCCTACGTCCGGGCCTACCAAGCACTGACCAACGAACGACAGAGGAGATTCAGCTAGTGTCTGCGAAGAAGGCTCTGCCGGAACCGGCTGCAATCAAACCGATGTCGGTGGACATGCGCAAACTGACTCGTGTTGGCGCAAGGCCTGGTTTCCTTGATTACCTTGTCCAGCTCTGGGACTTTCGGCAGTTTATTTTCTACGATGCCCGGGCCCGGGTCCAGAGTGGTACGAGGCGGGACCGTCTCGGCAGCACCTGGTTGTTGCTAAACCCGGTCTTCAACGGCCTTACGTACTATTTGATCTTCGGCATCCTGCTGCAAACCAGCCGAGGCATTGAAAATTATGTTGGCTACCTTGTTGTCGGCATCTTCTTGTTCCAGTTCAGTTCCGGGTCCATCAACGAAGGCGCACGGTCCATCCGAAACGGGAAGTCCGTCGTCCAGGCGTTTAACTTCCCTCGGGCAGCGCTCCCGCTGGGTGCAAACATCCGGGAGATCCTATCGGCAGTGCCCCTCGTCCTCGGTATGCTCCTGATCATCGTGGTGCTGCCACCGGCGGAGACCATCAGTTGGTTGTGGTTGTTGATTGTGCCGGCGGTCATCTTGCAATCCCTGTTCAACTTGGGAATCGGGATGATCTTGGCGCGAACGATTTCCAAAGTCAATGACGTCGCACACCTGCTTCCTTTTGCACTGAGAGCCTGGATGTATGGTTCGGCAGTCTTCTATTCTTACGAACGGTTCGTTTCCGACCAGACTCTGCTCGGCATACTGAAACTTAATCCGCTGTTCAACGTCATCGATATTGTTCGAAGCTGCGTACTCTACAACACGATTCCGTCGTGGGAATCATGGGCAAGCCTGGCGGTTGTGTCGCTGGCTGCGCTGATGGTCGGGTTCGTCTTCTTCTGGAAGGGTGAAGAGACCTATGGACGTGATTGATCAGGCAGTCTTCTTGGATGGTCCGCCATGCGTGGTCATCGACAGCGTCAAAATGACGTACAAGGTTCCCTCGTCGGACGAAAGGTCCGTGTCCGCACGCAAGGGGCTGAAGGGGAAACTCCGCAGGCTCTTCCGAATGCAGAATCTCGTCTCGGTCAATGCGCTGAAAGAGATTTCCTTGGTGGTGGAACGCGGCGAGTCCGTGGGTATCATCGGGCGCAACGGCTCCGGTAAGAGCACAATGATGAAGCTCATCAGCGGGCAGGCAGCCCCAACGGAAGGAGCCGTCTATGCCTCCAGCACTCCTATCTTGCTGGGAGTAAATGCCGCGCTCGTTCCTGATCTATCGGGTGACCAGAATGTCGTGCTTGGCTGCCTGGCCATGGGCATGGACATGGCACAGATCGACGCCCAGTTTGACAGCATCGTCGAGCTGTCCGGGCTCGAGTCCGCCATCTACCTTCCGATGAAGTCATATTCCTCCGGCATGGCATCCCGGCTTCGTTTCGCCATCGCGGCAGCTGTTAATCCTGAGATCCTGTTGGTAGACGAAGCCCTCAACACAGGTGATGCCCAATTCAGCAACAGAAGCAAAGCCCGCATGGATGAACTGCGGGCCCAGGCCGGCTGCGTTTTCATCGTCAGCCACAGTTTGGAAACCATTCGCACGATGTGCAGCCGCGTGATCTGGTTGGACAAAGGCGAACTCATTATGGACGGTTCGCCGGAAGAAACTACCCGGCTCTACCAGGAGTTCTCGACAAACCTGTCCAGGGGAAACAACTTCAGCGCGGCACGCATCAGGAATGAGGCGCGCGCAAATCTTGTCGCCACACAGGTTCTGGAGCGAGCCAGCGGTCGACGAACGGAAGGACGCTGATATGTCTGTGATTTCAAATATCCGCCGGGCCTTCTGGCATTTTCGGCAGGGCGGCTTGACTCAGCTCAATGAGTGGCGGAGCAGGCAAAAGGTCGATCGTCGCATCAACGCCGCAAGCAATGCAGCACCTGCCAATAAGGCGGGTCAGGGTGGCCCGGTGACTTTTGCCCCCCACCGGGTGCCCGACCGGGAACCACGGCGGTCAGATCTCACGGTTGGCGTCATCCTGGATGACTTCTCCGCCGCGGCGTTCGCCTTTGAATGGAATCTGGTCCCACTTCGCCGCGAGCACTGGCGGTCCCAACTTGAGGCAACAAGGATCGATTTCCTTTTCGTGGAATCTGCGTGGAACGGCAACAAAGGTTCCTGGAAGTTTCAGTTGATGGGCACTTCCGGCCCCAAGCAAGAGTTCCTGGCGCTCATGGAATACTGCCGTTTCCACGGCATTCCGACTGTGTTCTGGAATAAGGAGGATCCTCCGCACTATGACGACTTCCTTCCGGCCGCGGGGGAGTTCGACGTTGTCTTCACAAGCGACTCCGACAAGATCCCTGCATACGTCGCCGATTTGGGACATAACCGGGTAGCTGCCCTGCCTTTTGCAGCCCAACCCGCCATTCATAACCCCATGAGGAGCGGACAAGGCCGCCATGCCCGGGGAGTGGCTTTCGCCGGCATGTACTTTGCCCACAAATACCCGGAACGACGCCGACAGATGGACCTCCTGCTGACGGCCGCACGGGACGCAGGCAGCCAGTCCGGACCCAAGCTTGAGATCTTCTCCCGCCAACTGGGCGGTGACTCCAACTACCAATTCCCGGTGCCCTTCAGCGAGAACGTCGTCGGCAGCCTGGATTACGGGCAGATGCTGACGGCCTACAGGGCCTACAAAGTCTTTCTAAACGTAAATTCAGTGGTCGAGTCCCCAAGCATGTGCGCGCGCCGGATTTTCGAAATAACGGCTTCCGGCACACCTGTCGTGTCGACCCCCAGCGAGGCGATCGGTCGATTCTTTGAACCCGATGAGGTCTTCGTGGCCGGCTCGAGGGCGCAGGGCGAACACCAGATACGTATGCTGGCGCGAAGCCCTGAGCTCAATGATCGGGTTGTTCATCGGGGTCAGAGGCGTATTTGGGCCGAGAACACCTACGCCCACAGGGCTGAAACGATCGTGGCGTCTGTTCTCCCGGAACGTAGCCGCCCTGTGGCATTCCCCTCCGTAAGTGCCCTTGTTCCTACTATCCGCCCCCACCAACTGGAACACGTTTTTGCGAGCGTGGGCAGCCAGGTTGGTGTGGACATTGAACTTGTATTGCTCACGCACGGGTTTGAAATTGAAGACGGGCTCGCGGAAGCTTTGGCGGCCAAGCATGGCGTCCAAAGCTACACGGTTCTGTCCGCGCCACGGGAGATCACGCTGGGAGAGTGCCTTAACCGCTGCGTCAGCGCCGCCTCAGGGGAAGTCCTCACCAAAATGGACGACGACGACTACTACGGCCCGAATTACCTGGCGGACCTCCTGTATGCCCTCGATTACTCCAAGGCGGACGTTGTCGGGAAGCTCGCACACCACATGCACTTTGTTGCGAGTGGAGCCACAGTCCTGCGGATGCCGCACATGGAGCACAGGAACAGCCGAATGGTCATGGGACCCACGATCACAGCCCGGCGGGAGCTTTTCGAGCATCATCCCTTCGAGCCCCTCAACCGGGGCGAGGATACAGCCTTCCTGAAGGCTGTCACGACATCCGGCGGCACCATATATGCCGCAGACAGGTTCAACTTCTGCCAGATGCGTCAGACAGACGGACACACCTGGGATCTGACAGACGAAGAATTGGCATCGTCTGGCGAAATCAAGTTCTTTGGAGATCCCAAAGAACACCTAACCGTTTGAAAGAGGCTCTGAGATTGTCCCCCATTGAGACCGTTGCCGTCATCGGTTTGGGCTACATCGGCCTGCCTACAGCCGCCATCCTTGCCACTAATGGCTTTGGTGTAGTTGGCGTTGACGTAAACCAAGAAACCGTTGATGCCGTGAACCGCGGTGAAGTTCCCTTCGTTGAGCCCGATCTGAGCGTGCATGTGGCAGGTGCCGTCAGCCAAGGGCATCTCAAGGCCACCACGGACACGCCCTCGGCGCAGGCGTACATCGTGGCCGTGCCCACCCCTTTCAAGGAGGACCGCTCGGCCGATCTGAGCTACATCGAGTCCGCGGCACGAGGCATCGCCCCGCAATTGCAGGGCGGGGAACTGATCATCCTGGAATCCACCTCCCCTCCAGGGGCTACACGACACCTGGCTGATTACCTTTTGGCGCTCCGCCCCGAATTCTCGCTCGACGGCGCCAACGGGGCCCCGGTCATACACTTCGCGCATTGTCCGGAACGTGTCCTCCCCGGTCGGGTCATGATTGAGCTTGTCACCAACGACCGGATCGTCGGTGGCATTACGCCTGAAGCAGCAGCCTTGGCCAAGGACCTCTACGCCGTCTTCTGCAAGGGTGAAATCCTCATCACCGACGATGTCACGGCCGAGATGGCCAAGCTCGTGGAGAACTCCTACCGGGACGTCAATATTGCTTTTGCCAATGAGCTCTCCGTTATCAGTGACAAGCTCGGAATCGACGTCTGGGAGCTCATCAGGCTTGCGAACCACCACCCGCGAGTTAACATCCTCAACCCCGGGCCGGGCGTTGGCGGTCACTGCATTGCTGTCGATCCGTGGTTCATTGTGTCGGCCGCCCCGCAGGAAGCGCAATTGATCCGTGCTGCCCGGGAGGTCAACGACTCCAAGCCGGCATGGGTCGTCAACAAAGTTATCTCCTCGCTGGAATCCCTTTCCCCCGAAACTGAAGTTGCAGTTTTCGGGCTCGCCTTCAAGGCAGACATCGACGACTTGCGTGAATCGCCTGCCGTTGAAATTGCCGACGAACTCTCGAAGCAATTGCAGACATATCGCATTAACATCGTGGAACCACACGTGGAAACCCTGCCCAGGGAGCTTGCGGGCCACTCCAACGTCGAGCTGGTGGCAGCGGACGAGGCTCTGTCGCGTTCGGCGGTTGTGGTCCTTCTGGTGGATCACGAGCCTTTCAAGCAACTGGCCCCGAAGCTGGCAGATAAGACTGTTATCGACACCCGCGGGCTGCTTAAGCGCTAGTCATGCAAGGGGTTTTTGTTTGCCGCTTGGCACGCAGAACAGTGCCCATGTCTGCCAGGAGTCTCTCTTGTCAGACACGGGCGGTGTACAGGTTCCGGATAAATTACCGGGTGGAGTAATGGCCGTAGGTGGCCCGGATTGTTGTATTAGTGGCCTTGATAGAGCAGTTGTCCAATGACCCAGTCAAGGCGACATCAGTCGGAGTCACATTCCTACGCTCGTACAGCACCGTGGGGGATTGCCATGGTTGGCGGATCGGATACTTATACCCTTGGATAAGGGTGTCTTTCACGGAATTCAGGTTCGCTGCCACCAAGTCGTAGGTCTTGACGCCGCCGTCGTATGGTCCGGAATTTGCTCCCTTGGCGATGAGGTTGCCCACCGTTTCAATTCGCTCGGCCTGTTGACCTATGACGATTCCTGATGCGCCATACAGGATGGTGTTGTTCTTAATGAGGACATTCCGGGGTGCACCGGCAGGATCCTGGCTACCCGAAGCCTTGATTCCGGATCCCAGGGGCGAATCGCCGATGAGGTTATTCTCGATGAGCCCACCGCTCGAATAGATCGTAGGCATGAGATAGATGTTGTGCATCTCGCCTGCCGTTCCGGTCCGGGCAGCTTGTCGGATGCAGTTGGCGCCAATGACGTAATTGTGGGGCGCCGCTGCAATCTTGCTCTCCACGGATGTGGAGGCGGGCGTTTTGTCCCTCACATGGAGGTTCGCGACTCCACGGGTCCCGGCGATTTCGTTATTGATGAATGACCAGCCTGTCCCGCCAAAGAAGCTGACAATGGCCTGCCCTGTAGTGTTTGTACTGCTGTATCCGAACCTGATGCCCTGGACGGTCCAGTAGTCGGTTCCGGACAGCTTGAGGTAGCCGTTAAGCTGTACCGTCTCGCGGGGATATGACTGCATGCGTATCGGCGCGTCCGGCTTTCCCGGACGGGCGGCCCAGCCAACTTTTTCGTCATAGGTCCCGGCCCTGATGATGATGACATCCCCGGGCTTGGCGATCTTGACAGCGCCTTGAACGGTACGAAGAGGTCGGTCGATTGTGGGTTCGGGACAGGTCGGATCATTTATGGGAAGTATTCCGTTGTCCAGGCATGAAATACGGTTGTATTCCTTGTAGCCCCATGAAACTTGCATTCCCCAAACGTCAGAGCCTTGGTCATCGACATAGATAGCACGTGCTCCAGGCGTTGGAGTAGCGATCGAGGTTGAGCCGACACCCGAGTAATCCGGAGCTACGGCTGCGTTCGCCGGACTAAGCCCGAAGCAGGCTACAGAGGACAGCGCGATACATGTTCCCAGTAACATTTCACGTATCTTCATATGTCAAGTCTCTCACGCAACAATACAGTTGAGGAGGCTGTATCTGTTTTTTAGAAGCGAAGTCAACAGATAATACGGCGTGTTTACGTGGGTTGTCGCATGTGACGTGATCTAATGACCGGTTACGTGAACAACCAGTCAACCTATTCTGGTTGCAAACACGTGATGGTCTTTAGCTGCTGCTTACTTGCTGTAGTGCTCCTTGCTTAATTTCCAAGCCACTGAGGAGTTCCTTTTCCTCATCGTTCAGCCTGGGGATGAGCGACTCGAACGGCATACGCTGAATGAAGGAGCGGATTGTTTCCGAGAGAGGGCCGTCATCTGCGGAAGTGCCGGCAACTGCGCCGAGGCTTCGGCGCAGCAGCGCGGGGAGTACGTAGTCGGAAGAGTCACCGCTGTAGGACTCCCAGTCAGCGATATTGTTTTCGATGTCCTTCAACTCCGACACAGGCGGTACTGCGGTCCGTGGACTTCTGACCGCGTAGTTCTTGAGCCAGAGGTCAAGGGGGAACGAGTCGTAGATCCCTTCGATGTCGTATGTCCCGGTAGCGGTGGGACCGAGGTCCAAGGCCTCGGAGTAGTTACGGGCCAGTTGAACGCGGGTTCGTCCGGTACCTTCGTAGTAGTCCATGTACTTGGTGTAGTGCTCCGCTGCCGGCTTTACAGCACGGCTGGGAATTCCCAACGCGTCAGCAAGAATGAGCGCGTGTAATGAAGAGGCAACAACGAATCTACTCTGGGCTATTGCGCGGACCACCAGCCATACGTCGTTGCGTGGGCTGACAATGGGCAGTCCGTCGTCGAACAAATCCTGATCGTTGAGGTTTGGAACTACAAGAATCTCCCGTGTCTTTTGTTCCGTCCAAGCCCTTACCTCGGGAAAAAGAGTGGGAATCAGCAGGGCGGGGTCTCCGTATAATTGCGGCACATTGGCGCCCATGCTTTGGAGGAGGGACTTGCTCCGCGGTCCACGCACCAGGCGCACATCCAGTCTGTTCGAGCCGACTTTTCGGCCAGGAACTTTTCCATTGATGCCGCTGCCCCATACGACGTCGTTGGGAAGAGCGAAGTGAAGGATGGAACCGACCGTGAGTAGTCGCCTGTCATCGGGAGTGCCGGAGCTGATGTTGTTCTGCCAAAGGATACGCTGGGCAATCAGCGGGCCCAGCAGGTCACCAAAATTATCCACCCTGGCTTGGGAGCCGTCCGAAAGTGTCCGGAGCGGGTTCCAACGTACGATTTCCCGGCCATGTACGGACTCAGTGTGGTCCTGCTCGTGTTCTTCCTTCACTTCTACCGACCTATCCTTCAATCTGTCCAACAAGGGCGAAAGCTGACGACGACTGTTTGTCGGTTGCGGTGACCATAAAAATGCAGGCGCTCCAAACCCCGGGAAAGGGTTTGGAGCGCCTCAGAGCCAACTCAGCCGATTGCTTCCTTCACGGCTGCCTGAACCTGATGGAGCAAATCCTTGGCCTGGGTCCGCAGCATTGCAACATCCTCAGCCGGGATGTCAGCGGGGCGGGGCTCGAAACGGGCGAGGTGATCCTTGGCATCGAACTTCGAGAGAAGGTCTTCCCGGCCGATCCGGCGCATGAAGCTACGGTTCTTGCTGGTTGGAATCATCACGATGGATGGGACGCCGTACATAGTGGCCACTACGCTTCCGTGGAACTTCATGCTCCCAAGGGCCGTGCACTCACCGATGGCCTTTGAGAGTTCGTCCAAGTCCTGGCTGTAGACGATTTCCTTGCCAGGTACGTCCAGATCTTGGGCGTTGACAACGTCGCGCCAACCTACGATGCCCGTTCCAAGGATGAGGTGCCGGATGGTCCAGCCCCTTGTCTGCAGTTCCTTGGCCAGGATCTCAAGCTGCGTGTAGTCATCAGGAACTTCACGATCCGGGCGCTGGCGGGTTACGATTCCCAGGATTTTTGCTTCCGGGTCGCGTTTGACTTCCGGCAATGTCAGCGCACACACAATGTCCGGTGCCGCTACCAGCGGCGCCGTAGCGGGTGCAACGTGGTTTTCCATCCAACGGCGGGAGTCCTCGTCGCGGACGCCAACAAACTTCATGTTCGGGTGGTTGAAGAAGGCTGCATAGCGCCGGGCAATGTGTGGCTTCTCAGCTTCATTTGGAGATCCCACCCGGATCGGGACGCCCAACCCCAGGGCGAACACCGGTTTTGTCAGGTAGGACTTGTGGAAGTAGCGCTCATCGGTTCCCCACGGGCGGACGAGGTCGCCGCCGCCCAAGAGAATACCGTCAACTTCGCTGACCATTTCTTCCACGGGGCGTGAAAAGTATGGCTTCGCGGGCAAGTCGGGAATGACCTTCAGGTTGTAGTCCTTGCCAAAGTACTCTTCAAAAACGCTGAGGAAGAGCTCATCGCCGTAGTTTCCGTGACCAAAAAAGCCGGCTATGCCCAAGGTTGGACGCCGCTTTGTGGCGGTAGAAGGGCTGTTCGTATCCATTTCTAATTCCTCCTAGGAACCAGCCGCTTGTTCGTGTAAGGGCGGGTTCTGATGTGTACGTCCTGAAGTGGAGCGTGCCGGATCACCTGAGATGCTGCAGTCCACACAGGTCATGCCGGTCCGCTCCCGAGCCAAAGGGCCTGAGGTCTCCACAGTTACTACCCGCCCGCTCCCACACGCAGGGCAAAGGCATGCCCGAAACAGCTCGCCACCTGTCGATAACTATAGGCGCGGCGGCCAGCTGACAACTAATCGGGCATTTAATTCCGGGTGAACGGCCCGTCTTCAGGATTTTCCTGCTTTTAATGATTCTCCTTGCAGCCTCCGGTCCGGCTGCTGCTTCTTCATGGAAGGCCGCGGCTTTTGCCGCGGGTGTTCAACTCAAGATGCGGATTCAGCCAGCACGAGATCCGAACGGCGCCCAAGCGATTCGAAGCGCCAGCCGCCTTCCGTCCATTCGCCATGGTCCAGAACATTGCGTCCATCGATGAGAGCCTTGGACTCAACGAGGTGCTCCAGTTGACTTGGTTTTAGCGCCGCGAACTCTTGCCATTCCGTCAGAAGAATCGTCAGGTGGCTTCCCGCAAGAGCTTCGTCCAGTGATTCGGCGTAGTTCAGTCGTGGGAAACGGAGCCGGGCGTTGTTCATCGCCTCAGGATCGTAGATCGAGACATCAGCGCCCGCGTTGAACAGCTGGGCTGCAACATCCAGTGCCGGTGAGTCACGGACGTCGTCACTATTGGGTTTGAACGCGACGCCAAGCACCGTGATCTTACGGCCGTCCAGGTCCTGGAGAATCTCCGTAGCCAGGTGGACAACACGTTCCCGACGTCGAAGGTTGATCTCGTCAACCTCGGAGAGGAAGCGCATTGTCCTATCCAAACCGAGTTCGCTGACGCGTGCTTGAAGAGCCCGGATGTCCTTTGGCAGGCAACCGCCGCCAAAGCCGACGCCGGCGTTGAGGAACCGACGCCCGATTCGTTGATCGAGACCTATGGCGTCGGCGAGTGTGCGAATATCGCCACCGACGTGTTCGGTTACTTCAGCGAACGCGTTGATGAAGGAGATCTTCGTTGCAAGAAATGCATTGGCGGCAACTTTCACGAGTTCCGCCGTCTCCAGGTCAGTCTCGATGAAAGGCGTTCCCGAGTCGAGAGCCGAGGCATATACGCGACGCAGGGTATCGACCGCCTTGCGAGTGCCCCCGCCTACCACCAATCGGTCCGGGGTAAGGGTGTCCTGGACAGCAAAACCTTCCCTCAGGAACTCGGGGTTCCAGAGGAGCTCGATGTTGGCATCGGGATTGGCTTGGGCTACAAGCTCGCGGAGGCGGCGGGCTGTACCTACAGGCACAGTCGACTTACCGACAATGAGTGCATCCTTGGTGATGCACTTCGCAAGGGAAAGTGTTGCATTGTCAACGTAGGTCATGTCGGCGGCGTGGTCACCCGCCTTTTGCGGCGTTCCAACCGCGATGAAGTGGATGTCGCCCCAGGCCCCGGCTTCCTCATAGGAAGTCGTGAAGCGAAGCCGACCGGTGGACGTGTGTTCCTTGAGCAATTCGGGCAGACCGGGCTCGTGGAAGGGCAGAATTCCGGCGCTTAGTTGCTCGACTTTCTTCGGATCAGAGTCGAGCCCAAGAACTTCAAAACCGAGTTCGGCCATGCATGCGGCATGCGTGGCTCCGAGATAGCCCGTTCCAATGACAGTGATTCGAAGTGGCATAGTACCTTCCTACGGAGTGAGCGACAACGATTCAGCGTTGTCACGAATTTGGTCGGTTAAGGGTGAAAGCCGGAACCAAGGCATGATGTGTCATTCGAGGGGTTGCTGCCGCGGTCAGGCCCGGTGTATCGCTCTGATGTTGAGCCCAGCGGGATGCAGGGGCGGCGTCCTCAGGGCCACCCCTGCTTCCATCACAAGTCAGTGGGCTCCGCAGTCGTTCAATACGAGCGAAAGACCAACCGATTCCAGTAAGCGGGTGGCACGGCTGTAAACAGGCGACCCTTCCTGGGACGAGGTATCGCAAATTGCTATCCCTGCCGCACTGAGGTCGGACGACAACAGGATGCCGCCTGCAATAGTGCAAAGAACATCGCCGTGCGCATCCGGTCGGAGCTCCGCGTGCAGCCAGGAATTGCAGGCAACATCCAGGCTGTCCATTGTCAGGAGCCCGCCGGAGCTTCGGTCGGTTGGCTGGAAAGTGACCCGAACCTGACGCTGCTGTCCCACGTGGTTCGTGAAATTGGTGTCACGGTAGTGGGAGTTCACGTGCAGAAGTGAATCTCCATGAGGTGAATGGTTTTCGGAGTAGCTGACCGGTTCGACCCTAATGGCCTTGTCCGGATACAAATTCTCGATCGCGCGGGCGACGCCTGATGAAACCGGGTTCTCAAAGACCAGCCGCGTGTCCGTGTACGGACCGAATACCAGGGCAGCTGCAATCGCGAGCCGGTCCTGGTCTACGGTTTCGATCAGGTAATCGACGTAGAAGGTTTCAATGGGAGGTTGTGTGTCGCCGTCCTCCGCTATAGCCAGAAGGCCCGACCTGCCATAGTCGTTTCTCGTCCACTGGATCTTCATTTGATTTCCTCACTGGCTCCGAGTGCGTGGCACAGTTCTTTAGCGGTATGTCGGGATGATTTGGTGACCAGGAACGCTTGTTCGCCACCGTGGCGCGAATTGATTCGACGGATTCCGGAGGTCAACTCGTTGTGGTCCAGAATCAAATACTCACGTGAGGATGCGGAATCGGCCGTTCCGAGGATCAGTCCGCTGACCTCGTCCTCGGTGGTTGTGTCGGGAATGCTCTCAAAATCATCCTTGGACTGGACCACCGTGAACTTCCCAGAGGTTCGACTTGTGTGTTCCGCGACTGCGTCCCACAGGATGTCTTGCGCGGAAGTCTCACCGTCTTCGTACGCGGAGAAGTCAGCTCCACTCGCTCGCAAGGCTGCCAGTTCCGGCCACGTTACGCCGGCAATGATGTTGGTCCTGGGGAGGACTCCGTCCCATGCCTTGATCGGCGTGGAGGTGGTGAAGGAGCCCAGGTCCGTGCCGGAAGAAGTTGACCTCTCAGGAAGCACATTCGAGGTGACGCTTCGGACGACCAAGTGATCCGGCAAGTAAGGACGTACCGCGGCTTCGAACGCCTTGCCGGCCATGTCCGACAGCCATTCTTCGGAGGCCACAACCTTTGTGGGGTCTCCGGCTACACCGTTTGCGAACTTCAGCATTCGTTGGGACATCTTGGCAGAGGCCCGCTGGATCTCGCCGGCGCTGCGGGTGATCTGGCCGCTGTGCAGGCGACGAAGGATTAGGTTTTCGCCCGTGTGCTTCATTTTGATGCCGGAGCGCACCATGCGCAGGGCAATGTTGTTGTCCACGCCACTCTTCAGGGTTTCGTCGTACCGGAACTTCTTGAAAATATCGGCACGGATCAACCAGGTCGGGTGTGTGGGGTTGTTCCCGTAGCGCAGCGCGGTCTGCATGTTGAACAACCGATGCACCAGGCGGTGAACTTCGCCCGTGGAATTGTCGAAGTGGACTGAAACTCCGAAGCTGCCGTGGTCGCCGGGCTCGAGAGACTCAAGCTGGCGCTCCAGACGCCACGGCAACATGATGTCGTCATCGTCGTGGACTGCAATAAAAGCACCACGGGCCTGGTCGGCGCCAAAGTTCCTGGACGCCGAGATGCCGTGGTTCTCCCGTGCGAAGTACCGGATGCGCGGATCGGTGTAAGCGCTGATCACTTCGCGGGTGTGGTCCGTGCTTCCGTCATCAATCAGGATCACCTCAAAGTCCTGCAAGGACTGGGCGAGGATCGAGTTCAAGCAATCATCGAGGTAATCAGCTCTGTTAAAGGTTGAAATGATGATTGACACCAGGGGTCCATCCGCTGCCGACGAACGCCAACCCCGCAGGTCACCGAACATGTCCTTGGTGTGAGCTCCAAAGTCAGGAAGCTTTCCTGTGGAACCAAGCTTGGAATGCAGGCGGACGGTGAAGGTGAAAACACCGTTCTCCGGTGCAGCCCACGTCTCGACATGGCCGAACTGCTTTCCGCGTCGGAGGAGATCCTGGAGTGCAGGCTGGAGCTCTGCGTACGTCGGCTTCAAACCGCGGAGTGTATGGAGAAGCGTACGGGGCACGGCAACGGCCGAAAGCGAGGCACGGGCCGGAGCCACCACAGTATCCGTTCGGGCTGCACCGTGGCCATCAATGATGGCATCGATCTCGTCGTCGTCCAGAGGAGCAATCGGCCTTACAACGCGGTGCGGGAATCGAACCATGACGGATGGTGTCGATTCAAATGAACGGGCAAGGGCTTCAGCAGTGTCCGCGGGCACAATCGTCCCCGCCGCCACGATGAGCACCAGGGGCTGGGTGACGGCCGAGAGGGCATCGTTGACGCCGGCAGCGACAGAGACAGTAGCGGGGTCGTAATCCGCTGCGTGTTCGCCAATGCCGGCGCCAAGGCCAGCAGTAGCGGAGAGCACTTTGGGTGCCAGACCGGCACGCCGCAACGACCTGATGCTGCGTTCAACCGACGCGGCATCGGCACCGGGCTCAGCCACCACTAGTGCGCCAATGACGTTAGAGGCTGTCTCAGACATGTGAGGTCACCGTTCCTTTCGCAATGATGCTGAGCTCGTTGGAGCCCGACTTCTCGGTGGCAGCAACTGCCCAGACACTGGAGATGGCACTCGCCGGAGGGAGGTCTTTGGTTCCCCATGGCACAACCTGCAGGTCGATCTCCGAAACGTGCTCGCTAAGAGTCAGCTTGGGAAGGGCGACTGCACCACGGCCCTCTGCTGCCACGTATTTGTAGTGTCCCTGGAGCTGGTTTGAGAAACCCCAGGCCTCCGACGTTACCGTCGAGTCTTCGGGGGCCTTGACCAGTGCAACAAGGGACTTCTCATTGACGGGAACCTGCAGATTAACCACGAATTCAATTGACCGAACCGGAGTCGGGAATGTCCATCTAAAACCAATTGTGGATGGCACTGTAGCCATTATTAATTGTCCTCATCTACTGTGTTCGCGTTCAAAATTTCCTGTGCTACGAGTTCGCCGTACGTCGCATTCATGTGAACGTAGTCAAGCTTGGGTTTCGCGTCATCCGGGGAGATGCTGTCAAGTTTGAAATGCCCAAATTGGCTCAAGGTGAACCCAAGGCTGGATTTCGTCTGGGCAGGTTGGCGAAGCACGCGGACCCCGGAGCGTTCAAGATCCTGGAGTTTTTCCTCATAAATGTCCTGAAGCACGGGAAGATCATTCGAGTCCGCGAGTTCACGGAAAAACCGAAGTGAAGCTTCGGGGCGATCCAAGACCCACTCGAGCGGCAATGGCTGCTGGGCGTAATAGACAGGCTTGTCTGTGTTCTTGTTGAGGACATCGATGACTCGCTTGGCCTTGGAAAACTGGAAAAGGTCGTCAACCATGGCAGTGTAGGCCGCATCGGACAGAACGTATGCGGACCGTTTGCCGGCTTGGCTTGAGGTCCGATACTGGGCGTAGGTTTTGGCCAGGGCCGTGAATGAATAGTGCATGCCGAATACTACGAAAACGTCGTAGTCGGACAATTCAACTTTAGACGAAAAAGCGCACTTGATGTCATCAAATTCCGCCAGCACTTGCCCCTGATTGAGGATAGTCAGCGGTTCGGTCCCGTAAGTCCGTTCGGTGTGCAAGCCCGTTTGGGTGATCGAACCCAAGGCAGCCTTGTTCTTCCAAACTGGAATTATGTGACCGAGGTGCGAGTCACCAATGAAGCCGTACCTCATTCTCCGAACACCTCCAGCAGGACGTCTTCACACTGGATCTGCTCGGCTGTCACCACTGAGACTTCATCTTGTGGAACATTTGCCGGCGGATGGGCATTGAAGAAGTGCCGCATAACTTCCATGACACCCTCTCCGGTGACTGACCGAAGGGACTCGTCCCAGTACCGGCCCTTGGCCGGGCTTCCCGTGATGATTTCGAAGGACGGGAAGTATGCTACGTCCTCGAACTTGTTGGTCAGGTCGCCTACGGCCGATCGCAGCACCGCTTTCGAGTAGGTGGTGGACACCAGGACGTGATCATCCGCGGCGGTGGCAGCCAAGGCGACGGGAGAAACCGTGAGCAGGAACTTTATCTCCGGATTGTGTTGTTTGATCAGATCCCGGAGCTGTTCGAAGTCATTGACGATGTCCACATAATTGAAGTTTTCGAATGCGAAAACGTCGGGGTCATAGTCGCCACATATGGTGCCGGGCGCTGTGGGGAAGACAGTACCCGAGGCCTTGTCAACCCAGCCCTCAGTGAGGCCGAAGGTATACACAAGAACCGACGCTGAAGCCAACATTTTGCGGACAGCTGCGAGGTGCTGTTCACGGTGTTTGATGACTTCTTCGGCGCTATCCAGACCGAGGGGTTCCACGGAGGGCCTCAGTGCGTCGAAGTACTTGTCACCCTTGGTCCAGATCCAGTTGCTGGGCTGCCTCACTCCGTAGGCTTCCTGGACCAATTGGAGGAGCTGCCTGACGTAGTAGATGTTGCCGAAACGCGCCGAGTACACACCAAAGCCAAAGCGCTCTGCCGTTCTGGTGGTCATGGCCTTTGGAGCCGGCTCGGTGTCTACGACGTTGTACCCGTTTTTGCGGAGATTGGTGGCAATGTGCTGGGCGAAGCAGCTGCCGGCGGTGGCTACAAAATCGGCCTGCTCAATCTCAAATTTCTTTTTGTAGAGTCCGGACATCCCCAAACCCTTGTTGTCTGTCACAGCGGCACGCCAAAATGTATTGGCGGGCCTGCCTCTGTACGGTGATCGAGCTTTGGTTTCACCGACGCTTTCGCGACTAAGCACCATTACATTGACTCCTTCACACTCTAGACTTTGTTTGGACTACTTTTGCGGTTCTGCGTCACCGAGTTTCCGGAGGATCCGACGGGAGAACTCTTTTGAAAGTTCCGTGGCGTCGAACTGATCGGCATAGCGCCGGACATCGCTTCGTACGTCACGTTCAAAGAACCTTTCAGCTCCCTCGAACGCCTTCACGAGGCTTTCTACTGAATTGTCAGAAACGCGTTCGCCGATGTCGTCCGACATGTTTTCCCAAATGGCGGGCACGTCGGACGCGATGACGGGAAGATCAAAAGTCTGATACAGCAGCACGGCACCGCTGTTGAGCATTCGGGTGTACGGCGCCAAGCCGATGTCAGCTGCCCGCATGTAGTTCTGCACCATGTGGTTTGGAACCTTCTTCGGTTCAATCAGCACATTCGGGTGCTTCGCTGCCTGCTTGACGAAGTCCGTGACCTCCGGAGAATCGTCGGCCATCCCTCCTACAAGCAGGACTCGACGGATGGAGGGGTCGGCTGCGCTGAACTCATCAAACGCTTTCAGAAGCCGGTCGAGTCCCTTGTATGCCTTCAGGGCCCCGAGGAGGACATAAACGCGGTCCTTGGGACCGATGCCGAATTCGAGGCGTGCGTTTGCCCTGGTGACATAGTCCTCGTAGGTCAACCGGTAATTCGGGTGCGGGACGTTCACCAGTTTCTTAGGATCGATCGTGAGCGCAGCAGACATCATTTGCGCGGAAGCATCAGACAAAACATGGAGGACGTCCGCCTCTTCTGCCAGGTATTGTTGTATCTCCATTTCAAGGTTCGGATACAAGGAGTCATGCGGAATGATGTTGTGCAGCGTCCAAATGATCTTTCCGCCCTTGCGCTTGAGCTCGCTGACTGCCTCACGAAGGTCGCCAATTTTTTTCTTGGCGGTTGCGTAGCTGGTAATTCCGTTCAAAATGAATGAAGTCCAGTGAATATGGATAATTACATGAGCGCCCGCTGGTGACAGCTGAAAAAGCTTCTCAAAATCCCAGCTGCGAACCACGGGTACGGTTGCGATGTTGTGGTCCTCGGCTGCCCGGTAGAGCAGTGCCTGGTAGGGATTTGTCCGACCCACCGGTGTGTAGCCCAGAACATGGGGCGTCGAACCTGTTGTTGCCTCGAGCATTTCAATTGCGTTCGCGGCTTCCGTCAAGGGGGAGTTTTCCTCTTTGAAGTAGCCTTTGAGCTTTAGTTGCATGAATGTCCTCTGGGAACTGGTTTGAAAATGTGCTGGGTCAGATTGCAGAGGACCTTCCGCGAGGGCACGCTTCCGGTCCTGCTCGCGGCCTACAGGGTTCGCCCGGGGCCAGTAACAAAGTCTGCTGATCTCTCGCCGAGATGCAACATGTGGCGCAATGCTCCAATGGTTCGCTCGGCAGCCTTGCCGTCGCCATATGGATTCACGGCATTGGCCATCGAATCGTAGGCATCCTGCTGATTCAGAAGCCGGTCCACTTCTTTGACGATGCGGTCCTCGTCCGTACCGATGAGTGTCACTGTTCCGGCTTCGAGGGCTTCCGGGCGTTCGGTGTTATCCCGCATCACGAGGACGGGCTTGCCCAAACTGGGTGCTTCCTCCTGGACTCCGCCTGAGTCCGTCAGGACAATGTGCGCCATGGACAGCAGGCGGGTGAACTCGCCGTAGGCCAACGGTTCGCAGATGATGACGTTTGCTTTTCCGTGCAGTGAAGGCAAGACAGCTTCACGAACAACCGGGTTCTTGTGCGCCGGTAGGACGATTACCAGGTCTTCCTCGGCGTCGGCAATACGTGCAAGCGCCCGGCCTACCCCGCGCATGGAATCGCCTTGGTTTTCGCGGCGGTGTGTTGTGACCAAGAGGATTCGACTGCCGTTGGAAGCCAATTCCTCAAGGCGCGGATCACTGAAAGGAAGATGCTTGTCCACGGTGGAGAGCAGTGCGTCGATGACCGAGTTTCCGGTAACGACGATGTCGCTTGCGGGAATACCTTCGGCCAGGAGGTTGGCTTTGCTGGTCTGCGTCGGTGCCAGGTGCAGACTTGCGATTTGGCTGGTGATCTTGCGGTTGGCCTCTTCAGGGAAAGGGGAGAAGAGGTCGCCGCTTCGCAGGCCGGCCTCAACATGAACCACCGGGATGCCGTGGTAGAAAGCAGCGATGGCGCCCGCCGTGGAAGTGGTGGTGTCGCCTTGGACTATGACCGCATCAGGTTTGGATTCCGCGAAGAGCTTTTCCAACCCGTCCATTGTTCGTGTCATGATCCCGGACAGTGATTGTCCTGTTTTCAGAATGTTCAAGTCGTGGTCCGGGACGATGCCGAAAAGTTCGTTGACTTGGTCCAGCATTTCGCGGTGTTGTCCGGTCACTGTTACGACGCATTCAAAGTCAGCGGTGGCCTGTAATGCTGCGATGATCGGCGCCATTTTGATGGCCTCAGGACGAGTACCGAAAATTGGCATGACTCTGGGCATGGATTCCCCCGGGAACGGCAATGGCTGACCAGCCGATGCTACCGCACGCCCAAACGAGGTGATTAATTATGTATGACGTCCGGATACGCGTCAGCCCGCAAACACCAAGGTCAGGACCAAGAGCGGGATACTCAGAGAGACAAGGATCACAATCAGCAGGGCAACAAGTCGCTTCTGGCGGGGACTGGCCTTACGAAGCTGCTTTGGGGACTTTGGAGGGCGCGGGCCGACTGCCGCAGGCCGGGCACTTTGTTCCGGCTGCTGAGGGGCTGGATGCACTTCAAACGAGGTGGCTGCCGTCATTGTGGCGGTGCGACTCGCAGGCCCTGTGGGAACGTCCGGACGGAAACGGCGCTTGCGCATGTGCCGTGGAGAGGGCGACAGCGCCGCTTTTTGGCGGCCGATTTCAGTCATTTCCTCACTCCTCAGATGCGTCCGGATCAATCGTGGCCACGTCCAATTCTTGCATCTGAGGAGTGAGGAGCCACATCGACAGGAAAAAACAGGGGCCGTTCCGCGGTATGGCGCGGAATGGCCCCTGTAATGTGCTAGCCGTGAGGAACTTAGCCGCGGTCCGAGTAGAACGCGTCGTTCCGGACCCCGTATCCGTTCGTCACATTGATCATGTAGTGCTTCCCAACACCGAGGGAGGTGCCGCCAAGCCGCGCTGTGACTGACTCAAGCAGCGGGTTGATGTCTCGCTGTTCTCCGTAATAGGGGTTGTAGCTTGACGCGCTCACGGTCTTGTCAAAAGTTCGTCCGTAAGTGTCGGTCCATCTCACCTGGACCGTACCGCCGCTCAAATTATGGCCGGTGACCAGAACGTCTCCGTTGCCGTAGAAAATGGAATCGGTAATGACCGGCGTAGTGTTGTTTGCCTTCATGCGCTCAAGCATGGGTGCCCATGTACCTGTGCAGGTGTAATAGGTGTCCCACATGAAGGAGATCACCTTTGCGGGGGTGTTGCCGATTTGCTGCAGCTGCTTATCGATCCGTGACTTGGTGGTCTGACCGCGAAGATTGCTGTCGCAGGGGTTCTGGCTGGTCTTCGGTGCCATACCTTCCAGGTTGGCCCAAAGCTCCGCTCCGGTTCCCTCGACGCCTTCGGCCAATGCCACGAAATAATCCCGCGTGGGGGCCAGGTACTTGCTGCCCCAGGACCCCGAGCCCACTATGGCTGCCGCGTACTGGTCGACGCTGTTCCCGCTTTCGCTGCTGAAGAATGAGCCTCCTTTCCCCGTACCCATTCCATCCTGAACGGCGATCGCCAGGTCGACGCCGTTGGCCGTCCGGGCGATCTTGCCGGCAGCGTTCCGGGCCTGGTCCGTCGTGACACGCCCGCCAAACGCACTTCTGGAGTCGATGTAGGGGCTGACGATGGCTGAACGGCCGGGCTGGTATTGGGCAATCCTCGAATTTTGGATTCTGTACACCGTCAGAACGGGCTCCCATGTGGCGCCGTCGCTCAGGGGCATTTCCGTGTGGTGATAGAAGCCGGCCAGGCCGGAGACGTTATTCACCTTCCCTTGATAAAGCAGGAACCGCGCAGTGAAGAGTGAAAACGTTGCCTGGTACGAGAGATCGGGCAGGTACGCCAGGTCAGTTCTCTTCACAGGTGCAGGGAGTCCTGCGTAGTACTTCATCCCGAGGGCGGTAGCCGTCTTGCCCAATGAAATTGAAATGGATGACGGTCCACCTGTGATCACTACGATGTCGTATCTTCCGGAGGGGGAAGTGCACCCGCTGCCTTCGACGGGCAAGACCAGAATTGTGTAGATCGAACTACCGTTGGTGACGGTTTTGTCGCGTGCACACAAGAGGGCCGGCCCGCCCCAGGAGCTGTTGTCCGAGTACGTGAAATAGCGGTTCACACTAACTCCTGAAGCGGCCGCTTTGGCGCAGTTAACTCCTGAAATTGTGCAGCCGGTCGGGATCGTCGACAACGTGGCAGGTTTTAGCAGTGAGCCGAAGGTGATGACCGTGTCACCCCCCACGGACTTGATGTCGCTCAGCTTCTTCGTGTTGGTGGCGTCGCTGGTGCTTCCAAAAATGAAGTAACCGCTGATCGGGTAGACGGGTGGTGCGGCGGCCTGGGCCGTGGGTCCGTGCAGACAGCCGACAACGAGAACGAAGGCAGCTAGCAGGCTTGTCGCCAAACGCCGCGCAAGATGACTTGAGGGGGTGGACGTCTCTCCTTTGGACGTCTCGCCTTTGAAATTGGCCACGGAGGATCCTTGGGCTCGTAGGGCTGAGACCTTGGACCTATGGCTAAAGAATGGCGGGCGGGAACCCCAAACTCAATGACTTGACAGCAACCTTCATGTCAGAAAGAAAGCGTTCACGAGGGTGTAATTATGTGACGCTCTTGTTGAAGAAGCGTGGCGTGCTTTACAGCAGTTGTCATGCAAGGCCGGGCGTCCCTCGAGCAGGCCAGCTACACGCGAATGTACGTGACGGCCTCAAAGCTACCGTCAGGTACTCCTGCACTCAGGATCTACCCAGGCATCAATAAGCCCGCCCGTCTCCACCACGAACCGGTCCAGCCAGGCTCCAGCGGACAGATCGGGTTGCGAACCGACCATGTGGATTTCCGCGGACGTGCATTGGCGGATCAAAGTGCCCGCCCGGATGAGGTGGTACTCGGAAGTGACAACAGTGACCGACTCCCAGCCGTTCTGTGCAATCAGTTCACTCAATGCTTTGGCCTCGCCCCGGGTGTTCAGGGGAGTTGGCCGGAAGCACATCAGGTCGGGATCGTCGGAATCGGCACGGCATAAGGTGTCGCCCTCGATGTTGCCCGCCAGGCCGGTCGTCGAGACCACTAGGACGGGTATGTCCAGCTTCTTCCGGAGATCTTCGGCAACCGGAAGTCTCTCGCTGCTCAGTCCGCCCAGGACAACGATTGCGTCCGTCCGTTGCGGAATGGCCTGGGGAGGGCTGTAGAAGAACTGAAACGCGGTGATGAGCCACAGCAAAACCCCCGCCAGAATGACAGCGCTTACCCGCAGAGCGACGGGAACGGAGGCAGTTTTGACGGACACGTGGACAGTTTATGGTTCAAAACCGGACGTTCCTGACAGGAACCTGACAGGAGCCCGTGGACTGGAAGCTCCTACCGCGTATCAACATCCTCAAAGACAAGGAAGGTCTGGGTATCCAGCACACCCTCCATCGACTGCAATTGGTCGAAGATCACACGGCGGAGATGGATGTTGTCCGTGGCGCGGACCAGAAGAATGACGTCAAAGTCGCCGCCTACCAGCGCAATGTGATGAACCTCGGGTATCGCCCGCAGATGCTCCTTCAATTCCCGCCACGAATGCTGCTGGACCTTCAAGGTCACGTAGGCCGAGGATCGGAGGCCCGCCTTGATCGGATCTACCAATGCGGTGAACTTGGTGAGGACGCCTTCACCCGTGAGTCGCGCCAGCCGGGAGTAAGCGTGTGCACGGCTGATGTGCACGTTCTCCGCTACCTGCGTGATGGACATTCGTCCGTCAGTGGTGAGCTCCCGGATGATGTCCCGGTCAACGCTGTCCAGGGGTATGGCCGTTTGCTCGGCCTCCGTCTCGCTCAAAGCAGGCTCCAATTCGTCTCCAACACGGGCTCGTTACCCAGCTCACATTTACAATCTGTCTTTCACAATAGCCATTATTAGCTACCCCTTCCATGATTCCTTCGAAAGCTGGATACGAAACATCTGTCGGGAACATACTGGAGACACATAGTGGCTAGAGAAGGACGGACCAATGACGATCCACGCAGACCACTCTGCACCCGAAACGGCAGCGGAGGACCCAGCTGCTGACGTGCGGAGAAAGTTCGGCATCAGCGTCGAGGACTATATGCTCCCTGCCCGGCACCAGATCCAAATGGTGAACCCCGACGGCACCCTGCGCTCCCACGACGAACAGGGCACCGAACCCGGCCACGAGTACCCCACTCCAGGCGACGCAGAACTCCTCGCTGCCTATGAGCAACTCGTGGTTGGACGCCGTGTCAACGACCAGAATTCCGCCTTGGTCCGGCAAGGACGCATGGCCGTCTATCCGTCGAGCCATGGTCAGGAAGCCTGCCAGGTCGCAGCCGCCATGTGTCTCCGCGAAGGTGACTGGTTGTTTCCCACGTATCGCGACGCTGTTGCCGTCATGACCCGCGGAGTCGATCCCGTGGAGGCCATGACTATTTTCCGGGGTGACTGGCACGGAGGTTATGACCCCAATGAACACAACGTCGGGATTCAGTGCACGCCACTGACCACCCAGCTGCTCCACGCCGTCGGGGTCGCCCACGCAGCAAAGCTGCGCGGTGAAGACACTGTGGTCATGGCGATGTGCGGTGACGGTGCCACCAGTGAGGGCGACTTCCACGAGGCACTCAACTTTGCCGCCGTTTTCCACCTGCCCGTCATCTTCTTCGTGCAGAACAACAAGTACGCCATTTCGGTGCCGCTGAGCCACCAGTCGGTGGCTCCGTCCCTGGCGCATAAGGCTGTGGGCTACGGCATGGCGGGTGAGCGCGTTGACGGCAACGACCTCGTTGCGCTGCTTGCTGTCATGGACCGTGCCGTAAAGCTTGCCCGCGAAGGCTCCGGTCCGCTGCTGGTCGAGGCCCATACCTATCGCATGCAGGCACACACAAACGCCGACGACGCCACCCGCTACCGGCCGGACTCCGAGGTGGCTGAGTGGCAGGCGAAGGATCCCTTGGCTCGTATGAAGGCTTACCTCACGGACAAAGGACTTCTCGATGATGAAGCCAACGCCAGAATCGCCGAACACGCAGAGGCAGTAGCCACCCAGCTCCGTGAAGGCCTGGGCGAGGACGTCCCGGTTCAACCACAGGATCTCTTCAAGTACGTCTTCGCCAAGCAAACCCCTCAGCTGAAAGAGCAGTCCGAGATGCTCGCCGACGAACTTGCCCGTGAGGAGAGCACAAAATGACCGTCACCACTTCCGTCAATGGCAACGTCAGCGCGGCCACCGCGAGTGCGGCTGCTTCGGCAGCAGCAACTGCTGAGGCAACCGGCCCGCAGAGCCTCACCATGGCGAAGGCGCTCAACACGGCCATGGCCGATGCCATGCGCGCCGATTCCTCCGTCCTCGTGTTCGGCGAGGATGTCGGCATGCTCGGCGGTGTCTTCCGCATCACCGACGGCCTCATGGCAGAGTTCGGAGAGCAGCGCTGTTTCGACACCCCGCTCGCTGAGTCGGGCATCGTTGGCATGGCGGTGGGCATGGCCATCAACGGTATGCGGCCTGTGATCGAGATGCAGTTCGACGCCTTTGCCTACCCGGCCTTCGAGCAGATCGTCAGCCACGTGGCCAAGATGCACAACCGCACCAAGGGCCGGCTCAAGATGCCAATGGTCATCCGCGTTCCTTACGCCGGCGGCATCGGGGGAGTGGAGCACCACTGCGACTCTTCCGAGTCGTACTACGCCCACACGGCAGGCCTGAAGGTCTACACGCCTGCCACTGTCGCAGACGGTTACCGCATGCTGCGTGAAGCCATCGATTCGGACGATCCTGTCATGTTCATGGAACCGAAGAAGCTCTATTGGTCCAAGGACCAGGTTGACTTGGGCGCCTTGCGTGAAGAGCACGACGCCGGCACCTCCACCGAGGGACGCGCAGCTGTTGCTCGTCCCGGCACGGATGCGACGCTCATCGCCTATGGTCCGTCCGTTCCCACGGCGCTCGCCGCTGCGGCCGCGGCCGCCGAGGAGGGACGCTCGCTTGAGGTTATCGATGTGCGAACACTCGTTCCGTTCGACGACGAAACTGTCTGTGCCTCAGTGCGCAAGACCGGACGCGCCGTGGTGATTGCCGAGGCGCACGGCTTCGCATCGGTATCCTCCGAGATCGTTGCCCGGGTCCAGGAACGCGCGTTCCATTACCTCGCGGCGCCCATTCGTCGCGTCACAGGCTTCGATGTCCCGTTCCCGTCTCCTAAGTTGGAGCACTACTACTTGCCCAGCGTCGACCGCATCCTCGACGCTGTGGACGATCTTCAGTGGGAGGACTGACCATGAGTTCAGATATGCAAGTATTCCTTCTTCCGGATTTGGGGGAGGGCCTCACCGAGGCCGAACTCGTGAACTGGCTAGTCGCCGTCGGAGATGAGATCAAGGTCGACCAACCCATCGCGGAGGTCGAGACTGCGAAGTCCATGGTGGAGGTGCCGTCGCCCTATGCCGGTACTGTCGCCAAACTGCACGGCCAGGCAGGAGAAACGCTCGACGTCGGCAAACCGCTGATCTCGATCGCTCGCGCAGGTGCCGCTCCAGTCGGGGCGGAAAGCCCCGCTGCGACCGAGGATGCCGTGTCAACCGGAGTCGTGGTTTCACCCGAGCTTGATGCCGCCGCAGAGACGTACCGCACGGAGGAAAAGGCCGGTTCCGGCAACGTCCTTATCGGATACGGTACGCCTGGTGGTGCGACCGCTGGCCGCACCCGCCCCCGCAAGGGGAGTGTCGCCGTCGTTGACCCCATGGGCGAAATTGCGGCACCTTCGCTTGAACCAGCTGTGGCCGGGACGCGAATCCCCGGCAAGCTGAGCGCTGTCATTTCGCCGCTGGTGCGGAAGATGGCGCGGGATCACGGTGTCTCGCTTGACAGCATTGAAGGCTCCGGTGCCAGTGGCCTGATTATGCGCCGGGATGTGGAAGCGGCGATTTCTTCGCCTGAGGCCCCTAGTGCTCCTGCCGAAGAGGAGGCTCCGGCTGCACTGGCTGGAACGGCCGACGCCAGCCTGGATTCCAGGACCGGTTTGGCGGTTGCTGAGCGAACTCCTGTTCGTGGGGTCCGGAAGGCAGTCGCGGCGAACATGACCAAGAGCCGTTCGGAGATCCCCGAGGCCACAGTTTGGGTGGACGTGGATGCCACGGCCCTGTTGGAGATGCGGGCGGAACTCAAGAAGAGCGCTCCCCATGACACACCGGGGCTTTTGGCTTTCATCGCTCGTTTTGTCACGGCCGGGTTAAAAAGGTATCCGGCGCTCAATACGCGTTTCGAGACCGCCACGGACGGCTCGCAGGAGATTGTCGGGTTCAAGGGGATCAACCTCGGCTTTGCCGCACAAACAGACCGCGGACTGGTGGTTCCGTCTATCCGCAACGCGCATGAAATGAGTGCCCGCGAACTGGACGCGGAGATACGCCGCCTTACCGCCGCCGCGCGCTCTGGCAAGGCGACGCCCACCGAACTGGGCTCCGGCACCTTCACGCTGAACAACTACGGAGTCTTCGGTGTCGATGGTTCCGCCGCAATCATCAACTACCCCGAGGTTGCGATGCTGGGTGTTGGGCGCATCATTGACAGGCCTTGGGTGGTAAACGGCGAGCTTGCAGTACGAAAGGTCACCGAGCTGACGTTGGCTTTCGATCACCGGGTTTGCGACGGCGAAACTGCTGCAGGCTTCCTCCGGTACGTGGCTGACGCGATCGAAAATCCGGGCGGAGCGCTCGCGGATATGTAGTTCGATGGGGTCGGTGCCAGGAGGCGCCGACCCCATCGCCATGTGGGCAACGTCACGAGTCACAGAGATCAGGGAAACCTGCCGGGGACTGTCTCGACAGTAGGATTGAGCGCGTGACTAGCGAGCAGATCAAGACTTTTGACCTTTCGGCTTCCTTTAAGGCGTATGACGTCAGGGGGATCGTGGGGGAATCCATCACGGCTGAGATTGTCGAGGCCGTTGGTGCTGCGTTTGTTGATGTGCTGGGTCTTGAGGGTGAGACGGTGCTGGTGGGTGGGGATATGCGTCCGTCCTCGCCGGAGTTCAGCCGGGCGTTCGCGGACGGTGCTGCGGTGCGTGGGGCGGATGTGCTGTTGCTGGACCTGATTTCCACGGATGAGTTGTATTACGCGTGTGGTGTGTTGAACGCTGCCGGTGTGACGTTCACGGCCAGTCATAACCCGGCGGAGTACAACGGGATCAAGATGGCCAAGGCAGGGGCGGTGCCTATTTCGTCCGAGAGCGGGTTGAAGGAGATCCAGGCCCGTGCGGAGGAGTACCTGGACGCCGGGTCGATCCCGGCCGCTGCCCGTCGCGGGCAGATTGGTGTGCGGGATGTTTTGAAGGGGTATGCGGAGTATCTGCGTTCGCTGGTGGATTTGTCGGGGTCGCGGCCGTTGAAGGTTGTGGTCGATGCCGGGAACGGCATGGCCGGGTTGACCACGCCGGCGGTGCTGGGCAGCAAGCTGCTTCCGGGTTTGCCGTTTGAGATTGTTCCGTTGTATTTCGAGTTGGATGGGTC